>CAIYQA010000366.1 GCA_903928175.1 uncultured Spartobacteria bacterium
AAAGAGCGTTAATCAGGCTCAACGCATCCGCCGCACACCCCGCGAAAAGTTCGTTTCGGCGGGACGCCGAAACCAGCAGCCGGGACGGCTGCGCTCCCCGGACGAATCGCTCTGCACCTCACCCACTTTGAATCACGCCCCCGCTTAAAGATACCGAAAGTTGAGGCTTGATGCACGGGAGCCTCTTCGTGTTCACTGTGTCCTTAATGTCAAACCACACCCCGACCCCGAAGTACAAGCGGATCGTCCTCAAAATCAGCGGTGAAGCATTAAGAGAATCAGGAAGCCGCGACACCATCTCGCCCAAGATCGCCAGCAACATCGCGCGCCAAATCCGCGAAGTGCACGACCTGGGCGTCGAGATCGCCGTCGTCGTGGGCGGCGGCAACATCTGGCGCGGCCTGGCCGCAAGCCACAAGGGGATGGAGCGCACCGCCGCCGATTACATGGGCATGCTCGCCACCGTCATCAACGGCATGGCCTTGCAAAGCGCCCTCGAAGCCCAGGGCGTCTCCACCCGCGTCCAGACCGCCATCGAAATGAAAAATGTCGCCGAGCCGTTCATCCGGCGGCGCGCCATGCGCCACATGGAACTGGGCCGCGTCGTGATTTTCGTCGCAGGCACCGGCAATCCTTTCTTTTCCACCGACACAACCGCCGCCCTGCGCGCGAGCGAAATTGGCGCGGAAGTCATCCTCAAAGCCACCAAGGTGGACGGCATCTACACCGCCGACCCTGCCAAGGACCCGACGGCCACCAAATACGACAAACTGACCTACACCGAAGCCCTCACCCAGCGCCTTGCCGTGATGGATTCCACCGCCTTCTCTCTCTGCATGGACAACCGCGTGCCGATCATCGTTTTTGATATGATGCGCGACGACAACATCAAACGCGTCGTTTTAGGCGAAACCGTCGGCACCCTCGTCACCTCGTGACAAAAACACAGAACAAAAATCAGGAAGCCAGGAAACCAGGAAAAAATACGGAGAGCAGAAAAAATTTCGCAATCATCCATCACTTGTAAAATCCTCTCCCCATTCCTGGCTTCCTGGCTTCCTGATTCCTCATTTCTTCTGTAAAACATCCCCCGAACCGCACCTTTATCATATGAACTCAGACGATATTCTTTTGGAAACCGAAGAAGCCATGGAAAAAGCCGTGGACTACATGCACCACGAATTTTCCAGTGTCCGCACCGGCAAAGCCTCGCCCGCGCTGGTGGAAAATATCGAGGTGGAAGCCTACGGCAGTTCCATGCGCATGAAGCAAGTGGCCCTCATCACCACCCCCGAAGCGCGCTTGATCGTCATCCAGCCTTTTGACATGAGCACGATGAAAGACATCGAGCGGGGGATCAAGGAATCCAAGCTCGGCATCAATCCCACCGTGGACGGCAAATTGATTCGCCTGCGCATCCCCGAACTGAGTGAAGAGCGCCGCATCACCCTCTGTAAAACCATCAAAACCATGGCCGAGGAAGCTCGCGTGCGCATCCGCAGCGCCCGCCGGGACGGCATCGACGGGCTCAAAAAACTCCAAAAAGAGGGGAAAATCACCGAGGACGATCTGCGCACCATGGAGAAGGAAGTGCAGGCGCTCACCGACAAATCCGTTAAAGCCATCGACGAAGCGGTGAGCCATAAAGAGGCGGAAATCCTCAAGGTTTGATCCGTTTTTTTGGGGATGGCACGCTTGGCAATTTAGACAGGATTAACAAGATTTTCAGGATTATCAGGATTACACGACGTTGGTGAACATTACGCCCATCCGAAAAATCCTGTAAATCATGTCAATCCTGTTCATCCTGTCTAAAAATTCCCAGCATCGCTCCTTATAAAACCACGAAATAAGCAAAACCGAAACATCCTGTTCATCCTGTCTTCAGGAATTTTGTCTTCTAGAATTTTATGATCCGCTTCTCCATAAAAATGCTCGCGCTGCTCGCAACCCTGGCCCTTTCCCAAGCCCATGCCGAAGTGGTGCGACCCGCCCCCGACTTCACTTGGGGGCCGGGAAAAACGCTCAAAAGCTGGAAAGGCCAGCCGGTCCTCCTTCTGATCGCCCCCTCCCCCAAATCCAGCGCCTTTCGCAAGCAAGCTGACCGCATCCAAGCCGTTTACCAGGAGTTCGCCGCGCGCAACGCCGTCTTTGTCGCTGCGTTTACCGATCCCGAAGCCGCCAGCCAGCCGCTCCCCAGCAATATCCCGTTCGTTATCGCCAGTAATGGAGCCCAAATCGCCGCCAATTACGGATTTGAGGGCAAATTCGCCGTGGTCGTAATCGGCAAAGACGGCAATCTGGACCTCAACAGCGCCAAAGTCGTTCCCGCCTCCCGGATCATGGACATGATCCTGAACAATTTCGAGCAGCAAGCGGCGGAACGGAAGCCGTAGGAATTTCTCACGCAAAGACGCAAAGGCGCAAAGAAAAGAGAGTTGCCTTGACGCTATGAGCACACCGAATCTGGCGAAGATCGTCCGCTATATTGAAACCCTCCTAAACCACGATTCGGTGGCGGATTGGCCCAACGCCCTGAACGGATTGCAGGTGGCCAACAGTGGTAAAGTGGGGCGGATCGGTGCGGCGGTGGACGCTTGCGAGGCCACGCTCACCCTCGCCGCCGAACGGGGCGTCACCCTGCTTTTGGTTCACCACGGGCTGTTTTGGAGCGGCTTGCAACCCGTCGAAGGCCCGGTTTACCGCAAAGGATGAAAATGACGCGAGTGGTTCATGTACGCACAGCGCCGTATGACGTTTATATCGGGCGGCAATGGGCGGAATTTCCCGCTTCTCCGTTCGGCAATCCCTTCCACGCTTATGGAAACCCGGGCAGTGCTATCCTGAATTTTGCCGACTACTGGTACGCGCCGGAACAGAAGTGGCTGCGGGATTTGTCACTAGGGATGGCTGGCAGGATTCTAGGCTGCTGGTGCAAACCCGGACTTCGCCCAACGAGATTGTTTGGATGCCCGTAGCC
>CAIYQA010000367.1 GCA_903928175.1 uncultured Spartobacteria bacterium
ATCAGCTACTTGTAACTACTCATACAAGGAATGAAACTATCACAATATGCAACCAACTGAGTTTCAACGACTTTTAACTGGACGGTAGTGATAGTCCTTGTTTCCGTATAGCAGTTTGGGCAACCAAGAAATGTAAATCTTCCTTCCTGAGCAACTGACGCGGCTGGTACGGGAGCCGATGAACAACTCCTGACGACATTGCCTGAATAATCTATCGTCAAAAGGGAACAGCATTTCATGCAATAACGGTCGGTGGTGGCTTCGCCTTCGAAAATATTCGCAGGCACGAGTCCATTACATGTAGGACACACTGCTTCAACTCTAACTTTGGAGGATTGACCCGCATGGACGCCTCCCCATTCTCGCGCAAAAACCTGTCCTTCACCCTTACGGTGAACATGAAATCGTGATCCACAGCCATCGCAGTAGTGTATGGCACTTGAACCTGTTGCCACCCCCAGCATCACCGATCCAATCATCCCACAGGAAGGGCATTTGATCTTTTCTTCAGCAATTAGGGTCTCTTTCACATCGCGAACTTGCTGGATGGTTGATGCCGCGAGTTGCAGGTTCAGTGCTTTCGCAATGTTCTGAGCAAAGCGCTCGCTACCCAGCATGAAGAACCGTTCAATATTTGTTTCTCTTGCCAGTTCCTCTCTTAGCTCGGGTCTTGGTCCGATGCGTTTAGTCCCGCTAGCCTCAAGCGACCACCACCAATCTTCTTTATCATCGTCGGTTACAAAAATCACTTGTCGAATTTCGCTGTCCTTGCAATATTGAATCAACTGTTTCCAAAGAATCAGATCGCCATATTCGCGACGATATAGAAGCCCCTGATGCGTGAATATTTCCCCCTTCTTGGTGAGGTCCCGATAACCTGGAGGAATCTTTGCTTCGTACCGCTTTGCTCCCTCATCGGCAAGTCTGTCCAAAAACGCTTGATCGCCGGGAGGTTTTCCAATTCGGCCACCGAAAAGAGCATCCAGCCTGTCGCGAATCTTATCGGAATCTGAAAAGCCCGGATGCAAATCTTCTTGGGATTTTAGCATGTCCAAGAAGTCATTACCTACCGTTCTGAGTTTTGCCAAAAACTCCGTCGCATCGATTGTCGAATGCCTCTTTTTCAATTGTAGCTGTCCTAGCGAATTCTCTATATCGGAGGTGCCTTTCTCGACAATCTTCTTGACTTCTTGAAACTTCTTTTTCTGGTCCGCAATCACCGTCAGGCGGTTTCTTTGATATTCGAGGGCGCTTTGATACGGAAGCCATACCTTGCCATAGTGCTTCCATAACTTTCAAGATATCCTCTGCGGCGGAGGAAGGATATCGGTGGAGATTTAGCAAAACATTTGCATCGAAAGCCACAACGCTCTTTTCAATAGACAGATCAATGGCCGATGACGGTTCGGGGTAATATCCAGGAAAATTCGCTTTCACTATTTCGTATTGATTTGTATTATTGCTTCCCAATTTTGATGGAATTCTTAACCGAATTCCAGCCCATTTTGCACAAAAAGGCTGGGTGCCCCAAAATGGGGAGCAGAAATCTTCATCTGGGCGCGAAGCAGGGCTCCCGCTTCGTTGGAACAAACCAACTCCTAAAAGGCAATCCCTTATTCCAATGGTCCGCATCCAACATACACGCCCAAAGTCCGCCTTCACCTTGGAAGGCAACAAACAACACAAGCTCTGCTACACCGCCGCAGAGACCTGCGCAATCCTGTCCATATCACGAAAAACACTGAGTCGCCTGTCGGCACGCGGTTGCCTGAAAAGCCTGAAGGCTCTGCGGACCAGGCTCTACCCCGCAAGCGAACTGCTCCGGTTTCTGGAGGAGTCCAAATGAGCAACCTTTCCGAGCCTACGATGGACGGTGAGGAAGGTTGTGTTGAGCATTTCGCGGAAATTGCCCGCACTCTGATCAACGACTGGCCTCGGTTCTCTCCGATGCTCGAACCGGGGGCGGCAAACCGGGGCATCGCCGCATTTAAAGCAGAATTGCGCTCCCGGGCATTCGCTGATTTCTGTGTCGATTATGCCGAGAAAGCGATTTGCACGGACGGGTTGACGGTTGATTACTACATCGGTTCCACCGTCGTCGAAATCGCGATGAATCTCCGTGATCCGAACAGCGAATTTGAGCGCAGCATTCTGAAGTGCATGATGGCTATGGGCAATCTTCACGCGGTTACCCGGCTGGTGTTTCTCGCCAAGCCGGGTGCCCGTGCAAGGTGCAACACCCCCACGCGCAAGGCCCTCGCTGCTTGGGCCGAGCGGGAACAGGGGCTGGTTGTGGATGTGATTGAATTTGGGCCAACATCCGAAGGCATCCTTGACACCAACGATGAGTAACTCGGGAGCGCAGGGAGCACGTAGGTTGAAGATCGGGCGCAGCTTTCGTAGGGGCCGGTTCGGTATAACAGTCGTAGTACCCTTCGTTCGGCTGTCGGGCAAGTGGCTAGAAAAGGCAGGATTCCAAGTTGGCGACCATTTGATGGTCGATGTCCAGCCCGAGGGAATAAGGCTGCTTCGCCAAAAGCAGGAGCCGCCTACGGCCTGAGTCCCTCTACTTCTTCCGGCTGGCCTCTTTGATTACCTCCGCAAGATCGAGGCCCAAGACACGCGATATACGCAGCAATGTGTCCAGGGTGGGAATGCGCAGACCCCTCTCCACGTAGCTTACGCCCTGCCGAGACAACGCGGCTCCTTCGGCCAATCGCGTAATGGTCAGATTCTGGGCGATACGCTCACGCTGGAGAATCTGGGCCACTCGGGCGCACACTTCTTGGTCGGATGAAGAGCCGGACATATCCGCAGTCTTACCCGGTCAGACGCTTGACAGAGGACGCCACTCTTGTTACGGGTTGTCGCCACAATAGTTACGGCCAATGGCGCTCCCCGCTGTGAGGCCGATTCACCGCCGACAGGGAGACAAAGGAATAAACCAACATGGCAGATCAAGAACTCAGAGACCGAAACGGACGCCTTATCGGCAAGATTAGGCTTTCCGGGAGCAGATACGAAGGCCGAGACACCTCTGGCCGACTCAAGGCACTTATGACCCAAAGAGCAACGAAACACGCGATCCGAACGGGCGGCTTGTCGGCAAAGGAGACCTTCTCTCCTCGCTCGTTACCCAACTTTGACCCAACTCCTAGTTTTTGTATGAAAACACTTAAAATTGCAGTTTGTATTATCAGTGCTGGGGCGCTTGCCGGAGTTGCCGGTTGCTCCAAACAAGCCCAGGTGCCCGATGCTACGCCAATCCAGTCCTCCTCGTCCTCACCCTATAACGACAATCCCGTGCTGGATACCGTGAAGGTCGGTTCAGGTTGGGTCAGCCGGGTGCGTATCGGCCAAAGGAATTACATCGTTTACAGCGGTGGCGGTGTGTGCCCGGCAAACTAGCACACGACCAGCAAATAATACACAAGTAGACAACAATAACACCTCCGGCCACGGAGCCGAACTCACCTCCGTAAATCTGAAATAGAAAGACAATAATATGAGCAGCCCACAACCGAAAAAATTCGAGATAAAGTATAGGCTCCAACAAGGAAGCTGCCCTCAACAGGTTACAATCATTTACGCCACGGATCAAAGCGCCGCAAAGCAGATATTTGCCCAACAGAATCCCGGGGCAAGGATGATAAGCGTTCCTCAGGAAGTGCGATAGATTGGGAATCCCTCACCGAAGCAGGAACGCAAACCGTGCGAGAACATGACGCAGGAGACCCAAACGAAGAGCGATCGATAGAATGGTATCGGAACGCCGCTGAGCATGGCGATTCCGAGGCACAGTTCCGGCTAGCCGAACGTCTATGCGCGACCGCAAACATAGAAGATGAAGAGGAGGATAAGGAGGAGGCAATCCGCTGGTATCGGAAGGCCGCCGAGCAAGGCCACGCCGAAGCGCAGACGAGCCTAGGCAGCCGTTTATTGTTCGAGCAGAATGAGCGAGAGGCCGCACAGTGGTTTAAGAAGGCAGCCAAACAAGGGGAAGCCATTGGGCAGCTCCACTTGGCTGAATGCTACGAAAAAGGGACTGGTGTTGAGGATGACGAAAAAAAGGCAGTCTACTGGTATCGGAAGGCTGCCGAACAACTCGGTGCCCATGTTCAGGTACAGCTCGGCAGATATTTATTGAGCTGTGTTTTAATCGAGAGCAATAAGGAGGAAGCTGTGCAGTGCTTTCGGAATGCCACTGAGCAGGGTGACTCCTATGGATCGTCGGACGGGCAGCGCTGTTTGGCCCAATGCTACGAACAGGGGATTGGCGTTGAGGCTGATGAACAAACAGCAATCTATTGGTATCGGAAGGCTGCCGAACAGGGTGATGCTGACGCACAATTCCTCTTAGCTAGATGTTTATGCACGGGGGCAAGCGTGGAAGATGAGAGGGAGGCTGTTTGCTGGTATCGCAAAGCGGCAGAGCAGGATAACACCGACGCGCAGTTCCGCTTAGCTGAATGCTTGCTGGAGGGTGTGGGTGTAGACAAGAACGCAAAGGAGTCTTATTACTGGTATAAGAAGGCTGCTCGAAGGGGGCATGATCAAGCTGGCTATAAACTTGCCGTTCTTGATTCGGATGTCTATCGATTGTCGGGCAAATGGCCCAACGAGGACCTCGATGCACTCGACATTTTGGAAGAGAAACCCCAGTCCCCTAACACACAGGGATTCCTAGCCACCATCCGCATTTGGCTATTTGGGGAGTAACCGCCGCCGAATTCTTCTGTCACCGGCTTGATTTTAGTGATCCCAATACCCACATGGACGATTTTATTTACTTAGACGTTGAGGTCCAAAGAACCCCTTCGGAAGTTGGCGGATTTGATCCAGAGGATATGCGGCAACTGGGGTTAGCTGTGGCGGTGACGTGGAGGGAGCAGAACGGCGGGTTTCGCACCTACTTCGAGCAGGACTGCCAGCGTTTGATCAACGACTTGAACGCAGCTGAGTGTGTGGTGGGCTTCAACTGCCTTGGATTCGATTATGAAGCAATCCGGGGCCACCTTCCATTTGATACGCCCAAGACACTGGACATTTTTAGGCTCGCTTACGAACGCGCAGGGTTTCGGGTGTCGCTGGACTCGTTGGCTCGTGGCACACTTCGCGACAGGTCTTGCAGTGGAGGGCTGGACAACATACGACGCTGGAAGGCAGGAGAGCGGGAATCGGTAATTGAGGACTGCAAAAAGGATGTTGAGCTGATCCGTCGGGTCCACTTGCACATTGTAGAGCACGGCTGGGTCAAAACATCAAAGGGGAAGCGTATCGTGATCGGGTAGTCCCCGGTTGTGGACTCAAGGCAAGGCATCGTCCCGACGCCTCATGCCCCCACGAAACAATTCTCCTCCCCCTGCTTGAGGAAGCAACATCGTGCTTTCGTGCAACTCGGTTCGAGGAGCGCGGTCGGTTACTGAGGCTGACACAAGAATTTCCTGAACAGGTAAATCGCGCCATTCCTCCGGTGTGAACTGCGAGAGAACGGACTCGACGAATTCGGCCAGCGAAGGGTTGCTGCCCATCCAAGCCTTGCGAAGCGCTCTCGACAGCCCCATTGGAAAGTCTTTGACAAAGTTGTCCACGCCGATGGTTGTCTTCTCGTAGGGGTATTTTGGGGCGTCTATTGAGGGGGTTCGTGGATCGAGGCGCAACCATGAGGTACTGACTCACGCGGTCGGATGCACGGTAGGCGTTTGTGAACTTATATTTTGCAAGGATATGGTCAGTGGTGGAAACGCCAATACCTGGCGACTGCATTTTGCGGAAGAAGATCGCTTGGCGTTCCGCTGCAAATCTCCAGTAGGTGTCGAATACCAGCGTGGAGGTCGGGCTGACGGACGCTGTATGAATATTGAATGGTGGGGTGCCAGCAGGTTTTGTATCGGTGTGGTTCATGGGATTAGTGGTTGTTTCGGTTTGGTTCAGATTCAGTTGGTTCATAGCATGGTGGGTTGGTTGCTTGTCCGGGGTGTCCGGGGTGTCCGGGGTGTCCGGGGTGTCCGGGGTGTCCGGGGTGTCCGGGGTGTCCGGGGTGTCCGGGGTGTCCGGGGTGTCCGGGGTGTCC
>CAIYQA010000368.1 GCA_903928175.1 uncultured Spartobacteria bacterium
ATCGTGCGATTGGGAACGACCCCGACATCGCAGGCCCGGATGACCAGATCGTGCGCGGTGCGGTCATCGAGATCGGCCAGCTTGTAATTGGCAAGCCGGGTGTCCTGATGATGCCAGCGATCCATGAGCTTGCCCACGGCGGACTGGACCAGACGCGGCAGGTCACGAGTGATGAACCGGGTATGTTTTCGGGCCAACTTCACCTCGCCGCTGAAGGAAAGGTTATCGCAGACGAGAACCTGAGCCCCGGCGGCGATCCCGGCGGGGAAGGTCTTGTCGTGACTGTTGCGGATGCCCAGCACCCAGCAGTAATCCGCAGAGGAATTGCTGTGCTGGATCTCCATCAATCCGAAATAACGGGCACCGTCATGGCTCAAGCTGTGCGCCTGGTTGCCAATGACAAGGCCGTTGGTTTGGAGGGTTTTCTCGACATGGGCCACCAGCGCGATGTGCGCAATGGGCGTCCATGTGTCGGTGGGCCATGGCGTCGGGATGTCCATGACCTGTTCGCGTTCGACTGCCCGGGCTCCGCAGTGAAGCAGGAGGTTGGGACGGCGACGTGTTTGCGGCAGTTGTGCCGGTGCGATAGGATTAAGTAATGCGACCATAATGGTCTCCTTTCTTTTGTTGATGGCAACGAAGTGGGGCCGGGAGTGCCGTTGTCAGCACTACCCGACCCCGTGTTTCCGTCGCCAAATGGGTTCGTTGTGACTCAAATGCGCACGCTCTGGAGCGAACGCAGCGTTTGCCGCACGCCCTGGACTTCCTTCTCGCTGGCCTTCTGCTCCCGTTGAGCCGCCTTGAGCAGCTCGCCGAGTTTGCCGAGGTTTGCGACGGCGTTGCGGAACTCGCCCCGGATCACCTCGATCTGGGCAAGCGCCGTTTCCAAAGCCGGTTTCTCAACCGGTTCCGTGGGTGGGGTGGAGCACTGGGCTCCGTTGGTGGTGGTTTCTTCCATAGGTTTCTTCTCCGGTTGCTCCGCACAGGGCGGAGGGGTTGGTGTGGATGGTGCCGAAGCGGATGCAGAGGGCACCGGGGTTGAGGCGGGCAATGTGGGCCGGATTGGCATCACGATCAGCTGCCGCCCGCCGTTGCTGAAGCGCAGGGGCGACATCGCATCAATGATCTCGATCCGGTTGAGCCCGAAGCGCAGCGCCTTGCTGAGGAACTGCCGGTTCAAATGAACCGTGACATCCGAGCCGTTGATTTTGACGCCAGCCAACTCGACCCGTGTCCACTGGTCCGAGCCCGGCGATTTGCCGAGCAGACAGAGTTTGTTCCCGGCGATCTCCAATCCAATGGCATGGTGCCGGGGATCGTGATCGGGCATCCGGGCAATCATCTGGAGGACGGCATCCAGCGCACCGGGCTCGATCTCCACCGTCGCCTTGGCGTTGGCAGGATCAGGCAGGACGGCACGCCACTTGGGATAAGGCCCCTCCAGCGACCGGGCGATGAGCCGCCAGTGTTTGGTGGCGATCTCGAAGCGGGTCATCTCATTGCGCTCCGGCTTCGCAGCTCGGAGCGTCCAATCACCGTCGGTATTGA
>CAIYQA010000369.1 GCA_903928175.1 uncultured Spartobacteria bacterium
CATTCCCTCGCCACCTCCGGGCTGGCCAGCACGGCGCTCGGCCCGCTCCTGCCCGTGCGCCTCCCCGCGGAATACAAGGAGGGCAATTTCCCGATGCGGATCACCGACACCGGGCTGCACCACCCGGTTTTCGGCTCGCTTTTCACCACCATCGAAGATTTCCCACCGCTGCTCACGTTCAACTTCGCCGGGTCCGTCGCACCCAATGCGGAAGTGCTGGTCGAAACGACCGTCAACGGCAAAGCCTCGCCGGCCATCGCTTCAATGCGCTACGGCCAGGGACGCGTGATCGTCATCCTCAGCGACACTCTGTGGCGCTGGCGGCTCGCCGCAAAAGGGTGGGCGGCCAACCGTTCTCCCTACGACACTTTTTGGGCGCAACTCATGGATTGGTTGATCCCCAAGGAACAGCAAAAACAGGACAGTAACCGTTTGGAGCTTTTCTCCGAACGCACGAATTATCTTTCCGGCGAACAGCCCGAAATCCGCGCGATCCTGCGGACCGCCTCTCCCGAGGCCAAATCCCCCGCAACCCTCCCGCTGCAAGTTCGCACTCCCGACGACAAGACGTTTGAATACACCCTGCGCCCGGCCCAATTGATGGGGCGCGATGGGAAGAAAGTCGCCGGGTATCGCGTTGCGGTGGAGCCGAACGTTCCCGGCGTGTTCCGCGCCAAAGCCACCGCATCCGTCAACGGCGCAACCGTGGAAGGCGAGACCCGATTCATCGTCACCCAGCCCGCGACCGAGCTCACAGGCAAACCGATCGACCGCACCGCGCTGCGACGCATTGCCCACTCCAATGGCGGCGAATATTATCCCATGGGACAGTGGAACAACTGGCGCCGCGACCTGCACATCACCGAACAGC
Organism: uncultured Spartobacteria bacterium; assembly: GCA_903928175.1. Classification (GTDB taxonomy): domain Bacteria; phylum Verrucomicrobiota; class Verrucomicrobiia; order Chthoniobacterales; family Chthoniobacteraceae; genus UBA695. The sequence continues at coordinate 872 of CAIYQA010000369.1, forward strand.
ACACCTCGCGCATCGAACTCCTCGATCTTTGGAACCACCCGCTCCTGCTCGGGCTTCTCTTAATGATGCTCGCAGCCGACTGGGCCACCCGCAAATTCTGGAACCTGCCATGAGACCCTTCCTTTTCCTCACCACCCTTCTCGCGCTTTCCCTTTCCTCAAGCGCCCAGACCAATCTGGTCCCCAATAGCAATTTCACGGCCGCCGACCCGCTCTCGACCTGGCGGATCGATTTCCCGTATGCGGGACCTTACGTCAAAAATAAAACCTACATATCGGTCACTTCGGAGCACGCGCCCAAGGGAAGCAAATGCGTCCAGTTTGATCTTCCCCCCCACGTGGCGGGCAACGAGGGGTGCAAGATCGAGAGCGCGTTCATCAAAGCCGAACCGGGAGCCACTTACCGCGTGGAAATCGACTGTTTAACCTGGAATTTCACCGCTAAAACCTTTGTGGAAGCTTGGATCGTGGATCCAAAGCCGATCTCGCAACCCGATAAATTCCGCATCCCGGCAATGGACGGGCACCCCCCCCTCTTGACGGTGTACCGCGCGCAGGTTCCCGATCCCAAGGGGGGCTCCAAAACCTGGCAGACTGTCTCCCGCGAGTTCACGCTGCCGAAAACCACCAAGGTCGGAGGCAAGGATGTCCCGCCCGAGTATCTCACCCTCAAGGCGTTCACCTACCAAGCCACCCAAGACGCCGGGAAATCTTATTTCACCAATTTCCGGCTCTATAAAATAAAGGAGGCGCCATGCCCTTAGATCCCCAACACGTTCACGAGCGGCTGCGCGAGGCGGCCCGGCGCTTCCGCTGGTCGCGCTGCACCCGCTATTTATTGTCGGGAACCGCGCTGGGGCTGGCGCTGCTCACCGCACTCCTTTTAGCCGATGCGCAGTTCCATTTTGGCTCCGCCACACGCTGGGTCGCTTTTCTTTTGGTCATCTCTCCGTTCCTTGCCGGCATCGCGCTCACCATTCGCGCCGCCCTGCCCAATATCTCCGAAGCAAGCATTGCCCGCCGTATCGAAACCGCCGCAGACGGCTCCCGCAATACCTTGATCAGCGCAGTGCAATTCGACCGCGAACTCGCTCCCAACTCCGGGTTCCGCACCGCGCTCTTTCAAGAAATGAACGACCCGTTCCCGCAGGTGGATTGGTCGCGCGTTTTCGATTTTGAACTCCTCAAACGCCTCGCAATCGGGCTCGGCACGGTGGTGCTCCTCATGGGGACTTTCGCCGCGATCCGCCCGCTCTATTTTGTAAACTCGGCGGCGCGCATTCTTCTGCCGGGCCGCGCCATCGCCCCGCTCACGCGCACCCAGATCGCCTCGCTCACTCCGGGCTCCACCCGGGTGATCAACGGCCGCGACCTGCTCGTGAGCGTGCGCCTGGCAGGCCAGATCCCCAAAGGCGTCTGGCTGCTTTCCCGAGAGCCCGGAGGCAATTGGCAAAAGGTGCTCATGGATCACGAGATCGGCTCACCGGAGTTCACTTGCGCTTGGAAAGAAGTGCGCGAACCGTTCGCCTACCGCATTGAAGCAGGCGACGCCCTATCGCCCGTTTACGAAATCGCCGTGCGCCCGAGGACGGCCATCGTTGCCCGCACCGCGTCGATCGAGCCACCCGCTTACACCCGACTCGGCAAGGAAACGCGCCGTGAATTCGCCGCCTTGCAAGCCCTCCTTCCCGGCAGCAACGTCTCGCTCGCGCTAACTTTCAACGCCCCACTGCAAGAACTCCGCTGCAACTCCGGCATGACAGTGCAGAAAACGAGCGACACCACTTGGAACGTGAGTGGTGTAATCAAAGGCAACGCCTCCCTGCGGGTGGATTACCGCGATACCGACGACATTACCGATAGCGAAACATTGCAAATCGCCACCACTCCCGATGAGCCGCCTCGGATTGCCATCACCGCGCCGCCGGAAGGCAAGGAGATCTTCGCCACCCGGGATGATTTGCTCTCCATCACTTACAGCGCGACCGATAACTACGGCTTGGAATCCGTCGCCCTCTACCGGACGACCGACGAGACACAGGAAGCCGAGCTGATCCAGGCTTGGAATAAGATCGCTGGGAAAAAATCGTTTTCCGCCACGCTCAAAGTGCCCCTCGCCAAATACGCCAAGGACGACCGCGTCACGCTGGCTCTCGTGGCGAAAGACCAGAACGACGTGAGCGGACCGGGCGTCACTTGGTCGCGGCCCATCATCGTCACCTTGCGCTCGCAAAACGAGGTCAAGGAGCAGGAGGAAAGCGCTGCGAAAAAAGCGATGAACAGTTTTGAAGCGCTCATCAAACTCCAAGCCACCAATCTCGAACGCACGCAAGCCGCCCTTGGCGCGATCAACGAACCCGCCACGAAATCCCAGCTCCCGCCGTTGCTGGAACGCCAGTCGCAGATCGCCGAGATGTCGCGCGCCCTGGCCGCCTCCACCGAAGCGATCGCCCCGGAAGCCCGCACCAACTTGCAGGCGCTCGTCGCCAAGGAAATGCCTGAAGCGATTCTCGCATTGCGAGCCGCTGTGACCGGTGCCGACGCCACCCGGCAAACCGCCGCGCTCGCGCAAGCCATTCCGCTGGAAGCCGCCATTCTGGCCCGGCTTCAGGGAACATTGAAAACCGCCGAGAACGATGCCGCCAAGGGCAAAATCCAGGACATCATCTCCGGGGTGGAAGAATTGCTGCGCAATCAACGCGAACTGTACCGGGACACCAACAAAGCCAATGGGCCCGATGCCAAACCTCTGGCCGAGCGCCAGGACGCCCTTTCCGAAAAATCGGTCCGGGTGCGCAAAGGTTTGGAGAAAGCGGCGCAGGACGGGTCCATCGGCGATCAGGATTTCCGCAACCGGCTCACAAAAGTGGCGGCAATGTTTGGAGAAATGGCCATCTACGAGCAGATGCTCTCCGCTTCGGAACAACTCTTAAACCGGGCGTTCCCGGCAGCCGCGACAATCCAGAAAGAGGTGATCGACAACTTGGCGAAGCTCGTCGAATTGCTCAACCAATGGCAACTCGCCGCCGCCCAGCACGAAGCCGACAACATGAAAAAAGCGGCGAAAGCGATGGTCGACAAACTTGAAAAACTTGCCCAGATCCAGCGCGAGGTGGTCGAGAAAAGCAAAGAGATCGCCCGCAAAGCCGACATGCGGCCCGAGGATGTCGCCACCGCCGACGAAATGAAAAAGGGCAAAGACCTCATGGCCGAAGTCGTGGAGCAAATGCTCACCGATGCCCATGTCTTTCCAGACATGAAGCCGTCCAACGAGTTGCGCGGCGAGCTGACGCAAATTTACGAGGACGTGATTCAGGCCGACAAAGCCGATGCCGCCGCAGGCAACCTCACCGCCAAGGAATTCGCCATTCAAAAAGAGGACGCGGTGCTCCAGGCCATTGAGCAGGCGAAAAAAGTCGCCGAAGATATGGAAATGTGGCTTCCCAACAGCCTGGATACCGCGAAATTTCTCATGGAAAATTTCGATAAAACGGAGATGCCAGACATCCCGAATCTACCGTTGCCGGATGCGTTCGAAGATCTCATAGGGGATCTTTTGCAAGAGCAGGAAGGCCTTGCAGAGCAAGCCCAGGACGCGGCCTCCAACCAAGCGCTTGCGCAAGCACAGCAAGGCTGGGGCGTCGGCGACGGACCGTTGCCCGGTTTCAGCGCGCAAGGGAAATCCGGCAACACCCGGCCCAATCACAACGAGCAAATAGGCCGATCCAGCGGAGGACGCGAAGGGATGAGCAACGGCGAGATGGTCGGCGATACCGCCAGCAATCTCCAAGGCGATACCCCGGAAACGCGCCGCAGCAACGACCCGATGCAGCAAGGGCAGGTCAAGGATGATGGCGGCATCCAGGAAGCGCGTGCGACCGGCGGCGGCAAGGCAGGCGGATTCAGCGACCGCAACGGCATGGACGGCAACGCGCCGTTGCGCGCCAGCAACGCGCCGCGAATGGCAGCCAGCGACGCCCTCGCCGTCCAGCAAGCGCTGCTGGCGGAGAAGACCTCCAAAACCTACGGTCAAGCCAGCCTTCTTTATCTGCGCGCCAAGGGATTGCCTGGCGTGGCGCGGCTCATGGATCAATCCCAAGCCGCGTTGAAGGAAGGCCGCATGGATGATTTCCGCAACCTGCACCAGAAAATTGTGGCCCAGCTCAACGAAGTCAAAGGCAACATTCTGCCCGGCAACGTCGTGAGCCTCACCACCGGCGACACAGCGCGCGCGCAGGACAAACAACTCCTCGGCGGCGATGAAGGCCAGGCCCCGCCCGCCTATAAGAAAGCCGTTGCGGATTATTATCGCGCTCTCCAGGAATGAACACGAGCACCCAGCAGCAAAGGCGCGAAAGCGCGGAGAAAAAAAGGAGCGGTCTCTCTCCGCGCCTCCGCAACTCCGCGTCTGCGTATGTTGCATTTTTCCTCCTCCTGCTGGCCTCCACCGTTTTCGCGGCCCCCAAAAGCAGGGCTGCCCTGAAAGCTCTCCAGAGCAATTCTTCCCAAGCGCCGTGGGCAGTGGCGGATGCCCCTTATCGCCTTCTCGTAAAACGCACCGCTGCACCCGAGGTTCCCGAGGCAGGCATCGAAATCAATATCCAGGAGTTCGGTCAAACGCGGCCCGATTTGAGTGATGTCTTGCTTATGGACAAGGACGGCATCCCGCAACCGCTGGCCCGGATCGGACGCAGAACCGGCGGGCGCGTTGTGCTCCTCGCCCAAAAGTTGAAAATCGAAGAGATTTATTACCTCTATTTCGGCGGCGACAAGGCACGGGCTGTGCCGGATTGGACCCCGAAACTCAGCCTGCTCATGGAAACGCGACCCGCGCCGCACAACCTCGCCTTCGATTCGCTGCAAAGCTTGAAGGTCGCGTGGTCTCAATCCCAAGAGGCGCCCGGCGCCGGGTTTTTCCAGACCATTTACCGTGGAGGAAATCCGTTCGGGCCGAATGCGAATTTCCTTTCCCATTACACCGGCTATCTGCGCGTGCCCAAGGCGCGCGACATCACCTTTTACACGCTCTCATCGGACTGCTCGTTTGTGGTCATCAACGACCAGGATACCTTCGGCTGGCCGGGAAGACATACGCCGGAATGCACGCCCGCCACCGTCGTCAAGAAGACCGTCGCATGCCCCGAAGGCTTGGTGAAGATTGAGTACTACGCTGCAAAGGGGGATGTCGGACCCGACGATCGCCTCGAAGCCGCCACCGTCCTCGGCTGGCAAATCCCGACCGGCTTTGAAACCATCCCTGCGGAATCCTGGGTGCATCCCGGGACGACACAAATCGTGGGATTTCAAACTGCCGACAACCGGCCGATGCCGGTCATCCGCGCCGGTGTCGATTCTTTCATCGGCTATTCCGGGCAATGGTTTTACGAGACCCGGTTTGAGGTGCGCCCGCCCTCTGCCGCCAATGAATGGGAGGCGGCCTGGACCTTTGAAGACGGCGCGACGGTTACCGGCTCCTCGGGCGCGCGATTGCTCACGGGGCGCGAATCGCAGATGATCAAATGCACGCTCACCCACAACGGCTCCACCATGAACGAGGTGTTTCGCATCGACATCCCCGACCGGCTCCAGCGCGCCTCCATCAATGACTTCGGCGATGTGCAGCGCTACCTCAGGCTGATCCTGTCGGAGGACTGTTCCAAACTGTCTCCCGAGACGATCCACGCGCGTCTGACACTCCTGCGCGAATACGGCAGCGATCAGGATATCGCGCGTTTCGCAGCGTATTGGCACGAGCAAAATCAAACCGACAACCTCTGGATGCCGACGCGCCTGGCGACCATTCGCGCCCACGCCCAAACCGACCCCGCGCAGGCAAAACAGGAGTTCTACGATCTCTCCCGGTCACTCCAACCGCTGGTGCACAAAGTTTTTTCCGCCGAACTCGCCACGACGGAAATGGACCTGCTCGTTTACTTTCAGCGCAACGCGGACGCGTTCGGGCGGCTGATGCAAATTGGGTTCCTCAATCCCGATCTGAGCCGGCTCGTCAAGATTCGCATTGCCGATCTGCACCGGCTCCTGGGTCATTACAAGGAAGCCGCCGAGATGTATAAAGACCTCGGGCTCAAAAAGACCGACCCGGCGCTGCCGGTCAAGGACAGCGCCGCCTCCATCGCCATTCGCGACCTGCTCGACAAAGGGTTTTCCAAGGATGCCCAATACAAGCTCGTGGAATGGGAAATGCGGCGGCCGATGGTGAAATTCGACAGCGATTACCTCCTGCTGCGCGCCCGCGCCTTCATGTGGTTTGGACGCTGGAACGAAGCGCTTGCCGAACTGGAGTCGTTCCAAAAGGTGCAACCCGACAACCCCTTCCAGATCGACGCCCAGTTTTACCTGGCCCGCATTCGCTACGAAAAAGGAAGCAAAGAGGAGGCGCGCAAAATGTGGAACGATTTCGCCCAAGCTTATCCCCGACACCCACTCGCATCCCAAGCCAGGGAGTGGGCTAAAAAGCCATGATCCCGAAACTTTCCCATCCAAAGATGTTGCGCCTTTGCGTGATGCTCCTGCTGGCCCTCTGTTCTGCGTCTCCGCTTTTCGCGCAAGCAGGCCGCATCTACACCAAGGCCGACTATTTGGACACCGGGGCCATCCGCGGCCACATCGCCCAGGAGTTGACCCATGCGATGGCTGTCAACCATGACCGCGTCCACGTCTTCCTGGCCGACCTCACGGAAGGCGGACGGGGCTTTCGCTTCGATCACCTGCCCGTCGGGAAATACGATCTGGTGCTCATCACCAAATCCGGTGTTGCCTGTGAAGGGCTTGCGCTTGGCGAACCGGTGACCCTTTCGGAAACCTCCGCCAAGAACCTCGATAAACGCATTTCCGTCGCGGACAGCTTCTTCAACCGATACAAAGTGCACCGCACCGGCATTAGCCCCGACGGCGAGATGCTCCTCGCCTTTGTCGAGCGTTTCCGCGCCAACGACGTGCTCAAGGGGTCCGGCGAAGCGCTTGGCCAAATGATCCGCCGCTTTGAAATCATCGAGCTCGCGCGTGCCACCGACGATTGGCAGATGACCTCCACCCGCCACGTTTACCGGGAGGGCGAACCGATAGTCCCCAAGCCGCAATTTCGAAAATCCATCCACCTTCCCGCCCTGAGCAACCTGCTCGTGGTGAAGAACCCCAAAGACTTGGGCGAGATCGCCCTGCCAGCCGAGTTTTCCAACTAATCCATTCACGTCCCCAACGCCCATTACCCATATGCCACAAATCCGAATCCAAGCCGGTTTCCTGAGCGGCACGACCTACCCGCTCCTCGACAAAAAAATGACCATCGGACGCGCCGCCGATTGCGAATTGCGCGTCGATATCAACGGTCCCGCCTCCCGGTATCACGCCGAAATCTACCCGGACGGGCAGGCCTGGCGGGTCAAGGACCTCGGCAGCCTCAACGGCACGTTGGTCAACAAACAGAAAGTGGAGGACGCCGTGCTCAATTCTGGAGACCGGATCATGATCGGCGAATCCATTTTCGAGTTCGATGCCGCCCAAGCCAGCAGCCCGGCCAAGCCCGCTTCCCGCAAGGACGAGATCACGCCCGAGCACGAAGCGATCCGCGATTTGATCGACCAGATGAGCGTCAAGACCAGGCTCATTGAGGCGGAAATTTCCAAAGCAATCATCGGCCAGAAAGAGATCATCCGCGAACTGTTGACCGCCCTCATCTCCAACGGCCACGTCCTCATGATTGGCCTGCCCGGCCTGGCCAAGACCCTCATGATCAGCACCGTTGCCAAGGTGCTCGACCTCAAATTCCGCCGCATCCAATTCACTCCCGATTTGATGCCCTCCGATATTACTGGAACGGACATCCTGGAGAGTGACGAAACCACCGGTCGCAAGGAATACCGCTTCATCAAAGGCCCGATCTTCACGAACATCCTCCTCGCGGACGAAATCAACCGCACCCCGCCCAAGACCCAAGCTGCACTACTCGAAGCCATGCAGGAGCACAGCGTCACCGCCGCGGGCGAGACCTATCCGCTCGACCCGCCGTTCTTTGTGCTCGCCACGCAAAACCCGCTCGAACAGGAAGGCACTTATCCCCTTCCGGAAGCACAACTCGACCGGTTCATGTTTAGCATCTACATCGATTACCCGACGGAAATCGACGAGGAAACCATCGCCAACGTCACCACGCGTGAACGCATTCTCGATTTGCAAAAAGTCCTGAACGGCGCGCAAATCCTGGAACTGCAAAACGCCGTGCGCAATCTGCCGGTATCCGATCACGTTGTTAAATACGCCACGCGCCTTGTCCGCGCCACGCGCCCCGGGGATGCGCGTGCGCCCGAGTTCATCAAAAAATGGGTGCACGTCGGCGCGGGTCCGCGCGCCAGCCAATACCTCATCCTGGCCGCCAAAGCCCGCGCCGTGATTGAAGGGCGTCTGCTTGTCACCACCGATGACGTGCGCGCTTCCGCGCGGCCGGTCCTGCGCCATCGCATGTTTACGAATTTCACCGCCGACTCCGAAGGAGTGAACACCGACAAAATCGTGCAGCAACTGCTCGAGGCGGTGCCGGAACCCGGCGAGAAAGATTATTAGAGCATATTCTATTTAATCTCCTTCGGGTTCAATTCCCCGCCGCTTGCGGCGTAAGGTTGAGCGGCGCGGCACTGAAATACCCCGTCCGCTTGCGGCGGGGATGGGTTTATTTCTGTCGCATTTCCTGCGCGCTGAAAGCGCAGGGTAAGCAAGCCCAGGGCAAGCGGAGCGCCGCCCTGGGTGTCGCGAGCGCAAGCGGATGCGCCCTGCAAGGGCGCTGGGAGGAGCCATTGAAGTGTGGACGGATTGCAAGATTTCCCAGTGCCCTTTCAGGGCACGACGCTCTCTCGTGTAAACCCAGGGCGTTGCCCTGGGCTGGTATCCTGCGCCCCTTCGGG
>CAIYQA010000370.1 GCA_903928175.1 uncultured Spartobacteria bacterium
CCCGCCGTTTTACTTGGATCGAGAGCGGAGCGGGATCTCCGGGGCCACGGTCGAAATAAGGGCCGTCCTTGCGGCATTTGCGAAGGTTCATAGCGGCGCGATTTCCTTCAGTTTCACAGACAACTCCGCCACGCGCTCTCCGTCGCGGGTGATTTTGGCTTTGGTAGAAATGATGCCGTCGCCCCGAGATTTCTCGCAAACCGTAAAGAGGAGCTTTTCGCCGGGACGGGTGGGAGCGATGAATTTTGTGTTGGCGACTTCGACAAGACGAAGCGGAACCCTCCACGCTTGCTCCAACCCGATGCGCAGGCTTTGAAGAAGACAGACGCCGGGGAGGATCGGGGCACCGGGGAAATGCCCTTGGAAACCGGTGATCGAGGGGGGGTAAATAAATTCAAAGGATACAACACCTGCGGCGCTGGTGTGTGTCGGAAGAAGGGCTGCTTTGAGTTCGTCTTGAAGGGCCATGGTTATTTGATCCTCATCTCCTTTACAAAGGTGGTGATGGCGTAGTGGAGCTTGCGGTGTTTGAAACTGACCGTTTGCGGGAAAATCATATTGCCTGACTTTATGTAATTCTCATAGCGCACCACCCAGACGACAGTGCAGCTTGGAAAATACTTGTCCGGAACGGAAAAGCGTTTTTCCACGAGCAGATGGGTTTGCTTGTCGAACCGGTATTCCAGCGTGCCCTCCGGGGTGGTCTGCGTGTGGATAACCAGTTTGCCGTTCTTTTCGCCCACAGCCGCTGTCTTTGGTGGCACGAGGTCGATGAACATGTTGCGTATGTCAGCAGCGGCGCTGGTGGCAATCTTTGGGTTGCGTTTTAGGAGCTTCCCGGGCATCCGGCTTTTGACCACGCCGTTCTTTTCGCTTAACTCAAAGACGTTGATGCCGAGTTGGCTTAAGCCGACGAGTGCAAAGTTATGCCTGCGTGTATCCACCGAGAGGACTCCCAGCGCCGGGAACTTTATCCAGCGATACTGCATGATGACTCCACTTACAGAGTCGTATTTAGTGGGCGATTCTGCACGCGCGCCGCTGGCTACGGAAAGAACGGAAAGCAGGACGAGAACGCCCCGTGATTTTATCGGCCCGGATTTCTGCACGCCGCTTCCAGCCGTTTTGGGCGGGTTCCCCCACAGGGCAACGAGCGCCGGGACCGCCCAAATCGCGGTGATGTGCCCGGCGAGCATTCCGACGGTGAGGGTGATGCCGATGGCAAAGAGAACAGGGTGTTGCGTAAAGAGTAGTGTGCCCGCGCCGATGATGGACGTGGCGGTGGTCAAGATGATGGTGGTCCTTCCGTTTTCCTCCGAGCGGTTCGCAATGGCGTGGGTCATGTAGATGCCGTAGTCCACGCAGAGGCCGAAGACGACAGCGGCTGCGGTGATATGGCAAATGTTGAGTGTATGATAAAACGCGGCGGGGATGCCCAGCCCCCAGAGGACAGCGATGATGGCGGGAACCAGCGAGATCATGGCTTGCCGCCAGGTAGGGGAGAGCAGCAATGTCAGCAAAACCACAAGCGTGAGCGACACGACGGTGACGATGTACAGTGTGCGCTTTAGGGACTCAGCAAGGGAATCGGTAAGCAGGCGGCGAGAGACACAGAATGCGCCTGGTACGCTCTTGGCCAAACCGGCCACGGCTGCGGTATATTCGGGGGTGTCTGGGAAAAATGAGAAAATAGTAAAGCCCTGCGCGGTGGGGCGCACGAAGCGGCCTTTGATGAGAGAGAAAAGAGGGTTGTCGGTCGGTTCGCGGAGATTTTGGGCTACGGCGAGTTGATCAAAAAACGGCTGGAAGGCGCTTGCGCTGAACCCCTGTCGTTTTCCGCTCTCCAACAGGCTCGCCTGGACTGATGCGATGCGCTCCGGGGTCCAGAAGGCTTTCCAGCGGGCGATGTTGGCATTACGGCTGGCTTCTGAACGCCAGAGGATCGAGAAGCTCAAGAGCCGGTTGCCGGGTTGGCTCACCATGCGGTCATAGATCGTTTCGCTGCGTTGGAGGGCTTCTTCGTAAGTGGCTCCCGTGACGGCGAGCACACCCTGTTCGGCACCTCCGGCGCTCCAGGTTTTTTCAAAGTTCTTTTCCGCGTCGAGCACGCTTTGCTCGACGCCGTCCAGGAGGGTGATGTCCGTGTTGAATCGGCCTTGAGCCATCATCGCCAAACCTGCCAGCAAAGCGAGCGTTGCGACGGCAACCCACACTTTGGGATGAGCCACCCCCGCCGTGCGCACACCCTCTTGCAAAGCATCCCGGCGATCCATGTCGCCCTGGTGCAGCAGGTGCGGCAGAATGAGGATGGCTGCAAGATAGGCAATGAGGATGCTGAATATGGCGAAGGTGGCAAGTTGCCGATAGCCTTCAATTCCAGAGAAATAAAAAGCGACGAAGACAGCAAGGGTGGTCAACATCCCAAGCCCCATTGGGCGGATAATTTGTTCCACCGCTTGCGCGGAGTTCAGGCTTCGCCGGGTGACGACATAAACGTAGATCCCGTAGTCGGAGGAGATTCCGATGATCACCATGCCGAACCCCGCCACGAGATACGAAAGCGACCCATGGCAGAGTGCCGCGAGCGGCAGGGCCAGAAAAGCGGCGCAGACCGGGATGCCCAGCATGGCAGCGGCTCGCCAGTCGCGAAAGACCGTGGCAAAGATCAAAAGGAAAGCGATAGCACCGATCCAACTCGTGTGCTCGATGTCCCTTTTGATGAGTTTTTCATTACTGACGGTGTGAAAATGGCCGCAGACGATATCGGCGCGGACCGACGCGGGGAGTAGGGCGATCTGCTCCTGCAAGTGCGCCACGAGCTTGCCGGAGCCGACGGAGTCGGTGATCGCGACAGGCGTGGTGAACACCAGTAAAAGGTGGTTGCGGTCGCGGCTGAAAAGATGGCCATTTTCAAGGGTGACGTCGTAGAGATTGGCTCCAGATAGCTGTTCCAGCCTGCCAAGGATGGTACGCTGGATTTCCAGGGGGTCCTGACGGGCGAGTTTGGCCGTGAAAATGGAACTCGGTTTGGCAAGATCCGCGTAAAGGGAGCGGATGCGCTGGTCGATGGAGTCGGGCCGCACGGCGGCCTCGGCTTTGGCCATATCCTCGGGTGCAAAGAGTTGGGGTGCGCACGCGAGCAGTTGATTTAAGCTCTCCATCGCACCTGTGGCGGCACTTCCGGGGTAAAGCGGTGCAAGCAGCGGTGAGCGTAAGCTCTCTGCGAGGTGGTCGGTAACGGAAACGAATTCCTCCTGACCCAGCGTGGGCTGGGCCTTTGCGACGGAGACGACGACTTTGTCTGCGAGGCTTGCTTCGGTGAGAAATTTAATCGCGTTCCGGGCTTCGCCGTCAGGAAGCATGCAGTCGATCGAGTTTTCGAAAGGCAATCGCCCGATTCCCGCAACGGAGGCAAGGATCAGCACGCCCAGCAGGAGCAAAATCGGCGTTCGGTGAGCGCGGATTGCGTGGTATAGGCGTTCGAACCGTGACAGCCCCTTACTCATGTCTCGGCTC
>CAIYQA010000371.1 GCA_903928175.1 uncultured Spartobacteria bacterium
AAGTCGGATGGCCTCGCGCAGCACTTCGGCATCTACACAGCCAACTTCCGTCCAGTATTTGAGAATCTCCGGAGTGCTCCAAAGGCGGATTTCGGGAAACTTCCGGTGTGTATGATTGGTGGCCTGCTTATCATCGATCGCAAGTGCCAACTGGCGGTGTACGGCGATGGCGATGCTCATCGCCTCGCCGTCGTCTAAAACGATGGACTGCTCGACATAAAGGGTCTGCTCCTCCTTACCAGAAAGGTCCAGCACTTGTAGCATGCCGGAGGTGATATGCGGCGTGATGTCCACTTCGATCATTTCACCAGTCTGGGCGTCGCGCAGTCTCTTGATTTCATCACGTACGGCCGGGCAGATGGCGAACTGCCAACCAGTGTCAGCCGCAATGCTCGCAAGGCAATCCGCCGCAAGGAGATTGAGCAGCACAGAACTATCGTTGAGCAGAACCTCCATGGTTTATGCGGGCACCATCTCGGCGATGTCCATTTGAACCGGTTCAAAGTCGTCGTCTGCACTGGTTCCTGCATCATCAGTCATCATGCGTAGGGATTCTAATTCTAGCCGAGCGGAAACACGGTCCGTGCGGAGCTTCCGCGCGAGCTGACCCTCAGTGAGTTCCTCCTTCGACTCATAGGCACTGAGCGCGAGCTGACGGTATCGCATCGGCAGCATCGGCTGGCGGAAATCACCAGCAAGTCCCAGCGCGGAGCGCGCCTGCTCGGGCTTGAATCCACGCTTTTCCCGCAGAGTATTCCATGTCCCTGAGGGAATACGTTTCAATTCCTCCAGCCGCAAAAACATTGCCTGCGCCGAGACATGGTAGAGATGTGCGAGAGACAACACGGTGCCGATAGTTGGGCGTTCTTTGCCGAGCGCTTGCATGGAATCCGAGAGACGCCGAGACACGCCGGTGCGTGGCATGAGAAAGTTCTTCGCAAACGAATCAGCAAATCGCTCTGCTGCCAATCTACCCCAGTGGTCGTGGGTGAAGCTCACGTCCACAAGATAACGTGTAGTGAGGAAATGGCCGTATTCGTGAGCGAGCGACCAGTTGCCGCGCGTTGGCGGGTGGCTGCGGTTGATGGCGATGCACGCACCGAGTTCGTCATTGCATGCAAACAGACCGCCGACCTTCGGTGGTAGATTGAGGTAGAACACGCGCACTCCTACGGCTTCCTCCAGCAACGGGCGAAGCTCGGCTATTGGGCCATCGCCAAGCCCCAATCGGGTGCGCTCCTCAGCGGCGACTTCTTCCCCTCGCTGCTCTGGCGTGGCTCCGGGCACTTCCAGCGCATACATGGGGGGAAACGTCGGACGCATCACCGCCGCGTTGATTTCCTCCAATTCCACATAGTCGCGAGCGAGGCTTTCCAACTCCGTCGCCACTGCCATCAGTTCACTTTCCGTCACGTTCTGCTGGCCCGGCGGGAGACGGAACTGCGGGACGAACGGTTCCTTGTTCGTTCGCATGGAAACGAACTCGCTGACGGGCCGCCCGAATATCTTCGCCATTTCAATGAGTTCGCCCGGCGTAACGCGGCGGTCACCCTTTTCAATCACCACCAGCGTCGTCCGAAGTATGCCAAGCTTCGTGGCCACCGCCTCCTGCGTTAGACCGCGCGCCTTGCGTGCATCCTTCAATCGTTCGCCAAGTTGGCGAGGATCGAGTTTGTTAAAAAGCTCAGAATTCATAAATCGGTAAAATCAGGCAGCGATTACAAGTGAATCGGAATAAACGGCAGACGAAAAAGAATGCCACTCATCAGTGTGGCGGCACAGAAGATTAATGAACGCATCCCGGAGGCCCGGCGAGTTGAGTTCGAGTTCGGTTCGCAATAGGATCGGCCACTTCGCGCAAAGCGCGGGCCAGGGTTCCTTCAAGCGCATACAGGAGGCC
>CAIYQA010000372.1 GCA_903928175.1 uncultured Spartobacteria bacterium
AGCCATCTGCTTAAAGATCGTCTCGAAATACGGCCTGCCGGGGGCATCTTTGGGCAGGGAACCCAGCACATTCGCCAGCCCACCAAAGACCCAGCCGTTCCCGCGGCCCCAGAAGACCTTCCGCCCGTTCACCTCGCGCTTATTAAAGTAACCGCTGTCGCGGTAATACAGTTGCTCTTCCCGATTGTACAGGAGATCCGTCGTGCGTTTGTATTCCCTCATCAGCGTGTCGTGATACTTCACGTCGCCCGTGAGGGTATATAGTTTCGCCAGCACGGCCGGGGCCATAAAGAGGCAGTCGCAGTAAGTCCAGTGCCGCACAGCAATGCCGTGGGTCATCGGCTTGTCCGCCCCCTCGTCCTTCAGCGCGGCAAATTCATCCATCACCTGGCGGGTATCCGCGATCATTTCCGGCTTGCGCAGCCTTGCATAGAGATCCAGATACATCTGCCCCACACACATATCGTCAGCAATGAAACGGCATTGCGGCCCCAGTTTCCATTGGGTTTTCTCCCCTATCTTGACCATGGCCTCCTCATACTTCTTGCCGCCAGGAAGCCGGGAGAGGGCTATAAATCCTGTATACCCGGCCCCTTGTATCCAGTTGGTTAACTGGCTCTCGGGCAGCTTCACCGCCAGTTGCCAATCCGCCACAGAATGCATGAGCGAAAGAATGGCTTGGGGATCCTGCGAAAGGGCGGGCGCACTTTGCGCCGACTCCCCCGCGGACGCACAATGGAGGAACACCCCCCCCAGTAAAGCCATCCGTAACATTATAAGAATATTTTTCATTTTGTTTTATCCTTGTTCGGTCAGACGTCCATTCAGCCCCTGCTTACCGGGTTGATTTCTCTTGATGAGACCCCGGGCCAGCGGTCGTCTTTTTCACACTGGCTTGCGGCGGCAAAGTGGAGAATGAGACGAGTTCCTTATCGAAGATTCCCATCATCGCCGTGTTCCAACTGCCGTAACTGGCGTAGCTGCCGGCAAACCAAACCACTCCGTATGGATACTTGTTCCCGCGCGGCACGTAAGGACGAAGATTATCCGCGGCGGAGTCCTTTGTCACGGGTTCCCAGGCAAAGCTCAGCCCCCCATCCTTGGTCACGCCACGATAGATTTCGTAACGTTTGTTCGGTCGCAACGCCACGTTGCTGACATCCTTTAAATCGAAAGGATCGGCCGCGTTGCTGGAGAAGTAGACGACATCAGGGTTGGAGGGATCCACGGTGATGCCTCCCGCGTAGTCATACGCATCCTTGTAAAGGGGCGCCCCTGCCTGGGCGATCAGGCGTCTGGTCCAACTGCTGCCGTTCCATCGCGCATAATAATATTGAAGACGTCGATCATCCCAGTTGAGCAATTTATCGGGCTTGAAATGATTGACCGAAAACACCACCACGGGTGCCTTGTTTTTATCGTAGGCAATGTCCCAGCACCATGCCCTGCCGAAGGGAATGTGGTCATTGTAATCCGTGGTGGGCTTTTCACTGTATTCGTAAATGACCGAACCACGTTCGTTGTGCGGGGCATCGTGCAAGAGGGGTGCGTCTTGCAACTTCCTGAGCAACTTGCCATCCGTCCGATAATACCCCCCTTTTTCGTAGTAGGCGTGAAACAGGGATGTCTTGACCGCGTCCGGGTGCCCGTCGGTGTACAGGAAATCGATCCGCTTGTCGCAGTCGGAGCAATACTGCACGTAAGGCCGCACGCCTGTGCCGACTTTGATGAATATCTTCGGCTCGGACCATTTTTCCCCCGAATCGTCCGAAGTAAGGTAGGTCGGGTTGAAATTCAGATTGCGCGTGAAGTTGTACACCCGTCCCGATTCAGCCCGGAGTTGGTAGGGATTGGCGTAGGTGACAGATTCAGTGGTATTGGTATAGATCCGTTCCGGCCCCCAGTCGGCGGCGGTAACGGGGTTGGCATTGAGCGAGAGCCGATAGTAAAATTTTTTTTCGCTGTGGTGTTTGGCATAGATGGCCAACAACCGGCCATCGCTCAAATCCAGAAGGGCGGCATTGTTGTGGTCGTCATGCGCAACAAAGCTGCTCGTCCACAAAATAGTGGATTTTCCGGTCTTGGGATCATAGGCGCTGAGCGCCGTGCGTCCGTCGGCGTTGCGAACATAGCTCGAATAAAGAATGCCCCCCTTGAACAGCGATCGAGGGTTGCCGAACCAGC
>CAIYQA010000373.1 GCA_903928175.1 uncultured Spartobacteria bacterium
CGATATGGGGCCCACCCGGAAACTGGGACGCGGGCTCTCGAACCTGCTGTATGGGATGACCGAATTGCCCTACACGATGAACAGGATCAACGAAACCGAAGGCAACAGCGCCGCTTTTGGCTATGGTGTGGTGAAAGGGCTCGGGCGTTCGTTTTTCCGCTTTGGGGTGGGATGGTATGAGATTTTGACTTTCGCTGCTCCCTGCTACAAGAGCTCCTATCGTCCGCCGTATCTCTCGAACATTCCCTGGACCCACGGCGGCTACACCGAATTCCCGCCGGAGCTTGGCTTCGAATCCCGTTACGATTACTGCACGCCGTAGTCGCCCGTTCGCAAACGGCTCCTTGGCAGAATACACCCGGTAGAATTTTCAAAGAGGCTTCCGTTTCGAGAACGGGAGCCTCTTTTGTTTTCCAAAAAACATTTTTTATGAAACTCACTATCAACGACATCGCTTTTGGCGGAAAAGGGGTGGGCCGTACCGAAGGCCTTGTGGTTTTCGTTCCCTACACCCTGCCCGGCGAAACCGTCACGGTTGCGATCACGCGCAAAAAGAAAAATTACGCCGAAGCCGCGCTGGTCTCCGTGGAACAACCCTCGCCGGATCGCGTGGAGCCGGAGTGCCCCTATTTCGGACGCTGCGGCGGATGCGCCTACCAACACATCGCCTACCCTGCCCAACTCGCCATCAAATCGGGGCAGGTGGAGCAGACGTTGCGACGCGTGGGCAAGCTCGCCGAGGTGCCGATGCGGCCCATGGTTGCCTCGCCGAAACCGTACGGCTACCGGAACCGGATCCGCGTCCATGTGGCCGAAGGCGTGGTCGGGTTTTACGCCGCAGACGGTTACTCGTTGATTGACATCGAGCACTGCCCCATCGCCTCGGACGAAGTCAACGAGCGGCTCGCCGGGCTGCGCGCCCGCCGGATGCCCGACGGCGATTACACCTTGAGCGAAGCGCGCAAGAAAGGGTTCTTTGAGCAGACCAACAACGCCGTCGCCCAGGCAATGCTCGACCTGGTGGAGCGGCTCATCACCCCCGGCGGCTCGCTGGTGGACGCCTACTGCGGCGCGGGATTTTTTGCCCAGCACCTGCGGGATCGCTTTGAGCAGGTCGTCGGGATCGAGGAGAACGCCTTTGCCGTCGAACACGCCCGCTCCCATGCGGAGCCCCACGAGCGGTATCTGGCCGGGGATGTCGCCGAAACCCTCGCCGAAGTGCTTGGCCAAACCGAGGAAACCTCCCTTATTCTCGACCCTCCTGCCGCCGGGATCAGCGCCCGTGTGATCGAGACAATTCTCGCCGCCGCGCCTCGGGAAATCCTCTACGTTTCGTGCAATCCGGGGACCCTGGCACGCGACCTTGCCGCCCTCTGCCCCGCCTACCGTCTGGAAAGCGTGACGCCCCTGGACATGTTCCCGCAAACTGCGGAGATCGAAGGGGTTGCGCATTTGAAGCGGAGTTGATTGAAAGCATGCCCACCCGCAAAGTGCGCTTCCTTGGGTTGAACTAATTCGCTCTTGGCGACCTTGGCGTGATCCCTTAAGCTGCCCATCTCCCCTATGAAATACCGTCGCTTTGGCCGCACCGAATTGCAGATGCCTGTTTTTTCCTGCGGGGGCATGCGCTACCAACACAAGTGGACCGACGAGCCCATGGATGCGATCCCGGCAGACAACCAGGAGAACTTGGAGCGCACCCTTCATCGCGCACTGGAACTCGGCATCAATCACATTGAAACTGCGCGCGGCTACGGCACTTCGGAACTCCAACTCGGTCAGTTGTTGCCCAAGCTCCCGCGGGACAAAATGATTGTGCAGACCAAGGTCGCTCCCGAGCCAACCCCGGAAGCTTTTTTGGCGAACTTCGAGAAATCCATGGATCACCTCGGGCTGGAATACGTCGATCTTTTTGCCCTGCACGGGATTAATAACGAGGAGACC
>CAIYQA010000374.1 GCA_903928175.1 uncultured Spartobacteria bacterium
CCTGATTCATCCCGCATTGGAGCGGGGACGGCGGCGAAATCACAGAGCGAGTTCAAATCGTTCACACCCTTCCACGTTCGCTTCTGGTTCTTCATCAGGACTTTATGACGGACTCCACATCAGTTAACTGGACACCAGTGAGTACCAGTCTTTTCTAAGTTTTTTACTCACCCACTTTGAATCACGCCCCTGCTCTCCTCCTGCCTCATTTCCTGCTTTCCTGCCGCGCGGATTCCGCTAGGGTTTCTCATTTCCCATGGCGATCCGTTTTCTCAATACCTACACCCGCACCCTCGAAGAATTCCGGCCTCTCGACCCCGCCGGAAAGGCGGTGAAAATTTATACCTGCGGCCCAACCGTCTATAACTACGCCCACATCGGCAATTTCCGCGCCTATCTTTTCGAGGACCTGCTCCAGCGGCACCTTGAGTCCAGCGGCTACGACGTCCAGCGCGTGATGAACCTCACCGACGTGGACGACAAGACGATCCGCGGCTGCCACGCGGCAGGCCTGCCGCTGGCGGAGTTCACGCAGAAATACAAGGACTCCTTTTTCGAAGACCTGGCCACGCTGCGCATCAAACCGGCAATGGCATTCCCTTCCGCCACCGATCCCGTCCACATCGCGCGGATGATCGAGATGATCGCCCATCTCGTCGCACACGATTACGCCTACCAGGCCGAGGATCAATCGGTCTATTTCCGGCTCAACAAATTCCCCAACTACGGCAAGCTCGCCCACCTCAACCTCGACGAATTGCGGCCCAGTGGACGCATCCGCAACGACGAGTATGAGAAGGAGAGCGTCGGCGATTTTGCGCTCTGGAAAGCCTGGGACGAGGCCGACGGCGACGTCGCGTGGGAAAGCCCGTGGGGCAAGGGACGCCCCGGCTGGCACATCGAATGCAGCGCCATGGCCACCGAATTGCTCGGCCCCGAGATCGACATCCATTGCGGCGGCGTGGACAACATTTTTCCCCATCACGAGGCCGAGATCGCCCAATCCGAATGCTGCACAGGCAAACAGTTTGTCCGCTACTGGCTGCATTGCGCGCACCTCATGGTGGAAAGCCAGAAGATGTCCAAGTCGGCCGGGAATTTCTACACGTTGCGCGATCTGCTGGAGAAAGGCTGGAGCGGCCGCGAGATCCGCTGCGTGCTCCTGAGCGTCAACTATCGCCTGCCCCTCAACTTCACCTTTGAAAGCCTCGCGGGTGCGCGCAGTTCCCTGGCCCGCATTGACGCCTGGGTTGCCCGGCTCACGGAAACAGCGGGAGACGAACCGCACGCCTCCGCGCATCCCCTCGCCTCGCATAATCGCTTCCAGCAAGCCCTCGATGACGACCTGAACATCTCCGGCGCCCTGGGCGTACTTTTCGATGTGATCCGCGCCTCCAACCGCGCACTCGACCTGGGGACGTTCACCCCGGCGGATGCCCGCGCACTTCTCGGCTGGTGGGATCGCGTCAACGCGGTGCTCCAGTTCCAGCGCGAAGCGGAGGGAGCTCCGAAAGCCGTGCTCGACTTGGTGGAAGCCCGCGCCGCGGCCCGCGAAGCCAAAAACTGGGCCCTCAGCGACGAAATTCGCGCGCAGATCGAGGCCGCAGGCTGGATCGTCAAGGATTCCAAAGAGGGCCAGAAACTCACCCGCAAGTAATCGCACTTTTTATGAACCCGTCCTTTTCTCCCGCCGATTACCTCGACCTGAGCCGCACCGACCACCGGGCGCTCTTTGAAAACGTCGCCAACGTGTGGGACGCCCTCAAACAAATCCCCACCTATCTCCAGTTCCGGCTTAAACCGGGCATCCACGGGCGGCTCATCGGCAAACCGTTTATCAGCGCGGCAGTCTATATCGGGCGCGGCACCATCATCGAGCACGGGGCGATGATCAAAGGCCCGGCGTGGATCGGCGAGAATTGTGAAATCCGCAACGGCTGCTACATCCGCGAGAACGTCATCGTCGGCAACGGCTGCGTGCTCGGCAACTCGTGCGAGTTCAAAAACTCGATCCTTTTCGACGAAACGCAAGTCCCCCACTTCAATTACGTGGGCGACTCCATCCTCGGCCACAAGGCCCACCTCGGCGCGGGCGTCATCCTCTCGAACGTCAAACTCGATCACGGCGAGATTGCCGTCTGCGGCCCCGACGGCAAGCTGATTTCCACCGGCCTGCGGAAGTTCGGCGCCATTGTGGGTGACCGCTCCGAGATTGGCTGCAACTCCGTCCTGAGCCCCGGCTCAATCATTGGGCGCGACACCGTCCTCTACCCCGGCAGCCAATGGCGCGGCTGCGCTCCCGAGGGGAGCATCGTCAAGCACCGTCAGGAATTCGAGATCATCCAGCGTCGCAAATAAATTCTTCTTTTAGATTTCTGAGTTCCTGTTTTTCTTACCCACTCCTATGAATGCCGAATTTGATGTGCGCTACACGGCCGGCCTCGCCCGGTTGCATTTAAGCGAGGAGGAGATCGCCAAATTCCAGGCGCAGCTCTCGCAGGTGCTGGAGTATGTCGAGAAACTCAAAGTCGTTGATGTCTCCCACGTGGAAGCCACAGCGCACGCCAACCCGGTTTTCAACATCGTGCGCGAAGACGAACCGCGCGATTGGTTCACTCCCCAGGAGGCGCTGGCCAATGCCCCGCGCCAGGTCAACGGGCTCTTCAGCGTCCCCAAAGTGATCGAGTAAAACCCAGGAAAATCGCCGCAAAAATGCACAAAATCCGCAAAGACACTCCCACGGAAGCCTTTTTCTTATTTGCGCTTTTTGCGCCTCTTTGCGGCTAATCTTTTTCATCCCGATGTCTCTCACTTCCCTTTCCGTTGCCGAACTCCAGACGCAACTCCGCTCCAAAGCCGTTTCGCCCGTGGAGGCTCTCGAAGCTCTCGAAAGCCGCATCGCAGCCGTGGACGGCTCCATCTGCGGCTATCTCGCCCGCGATTACCAGCGCGCCCTCGCCGCGGCCAAATGCGCCGACGTCAACCTGCCGCTGGGCGGCGTGCCCATCGCCATCAAGGACGTGATCAATGTTCAAGGCGAGCAATGCACCTGCGGCTCAAAAATGCTCAAGGGCTATACGGCTCCTTACGATGCCACGGTCATCACCAGGCTCAAAGCCGCCGGGGCCATCCCCTTTGGACGCGTGAACATGGACGAGTTCGCCATGGGCTCCTCCTGCGAAAATTCCGCTTACGCCATCACTCATAACCCGTGGGACCTCTCGCGCATTCCCGGCGGTTCCAGCGGCGGCTCGGCGGCGGTGGTGGCCGCGGACGAAGCCTTTGCCGCGCTCGGCTCGGATACGGGCGGCTCCATCCGCCAACCCGCCGCGCTCTGTGGCTGCGTCGGCCTGAAGCCGAGTTACGGGCGCGTCTCACGCTTCGGGCTGGTGGCCTTCGCCTCCTCACTTGACCAGATCGGGCCCTTCACCAAAACCGTGCGCGACAGCGCCCTGCTCCTCAACGCTATTTCCGGCCGCGACCCGATGGATTCCACTTCGCTTGACGAGCCGGTGCCGGATTACACCGCGCAACTCGGCCGGGACCTGAAAGGAGTGCGCCTCGGCATGCCACGTGAATATTTCGTCGGCGGCACCCACCCGCAGGTGGACAAGGCCGTGCGCGACGCCATCGCCCATTACGAATCGCTCGGAGCGGAGATCGTCGAAATCTCCCTGCCGCACACGGAATACGCAGTGGGCGTTTACTACATCATCGCCACAGCGGAAGCCTCGGCCAACCTCGCGCGCTTTGACGGCGTGCGCTACGGACACCGCACGGCGGAGGCGGCAAACATTTTGGAGCATTACGGGAAAACCCGCGAAGAAGGCTTCGGAGCGGAAGTCAAACGCCGCATCATCCTGGGCACCTACGTCCTGAGCAGCGGCTACTACGACGCCTATTACCTTCGGGCGCAAAAAGTGCGCACCTTGATCCGGCAGGATTTCACTACGGCATTTGAGAAGGTGGACGCCATCATCTGCCCGACCTCGCCTGAACCGGCCTTCAAAATTGGCGACCGCTCCGACGACCCGATGCGAATGTATCTGGCGGATATCTTCACCATCGCGGTGAACCTCGCGGGCATTTGTGGCATCAGTCTCCCGTGCGGGTTTGCCCAGGTGGAAGGAAAGCCCCTCCCTGTCGGACTTCAACTCATCGGCCAGCCCTTCCGTGAAACCGAGCTGCTCAAAATTGCCCACGCCTACGAACAAAGCACCGAATGGCATAAAGCCCGCCCCGCGATCAGTTGACCCATTCGACGTTAAATATCCTATTGGATTTCCCTTTTCCCATTTTATGAGTGTCCTTTTATTCAAACGGTTTCTGGCCAGCCCTCTTCGGGTCGCTTACATCTTCCCAAGCTCCCAAAGGCTGGTTCGGAAAGTCGCGGGAAAGTGCGATTTTTCAAAGCCGCGCGTCATTGTCGAACTCGGGCCGGGAGAAGGATGCCATACCCGGGAAATCGTGCGCCGCATGCACCCCGAATCGCGCTTGCTGTTGATTGAACTGGACCCGGTCCTGGCCGAACACCTGCGCGAACAGTTTGCGCACGATCCCCGCGTGGAGGTGGCCCAAAACAACGCCGCCCACCTCAAGGAGGAGCTGCAAAAGCGCGGATACGAATTTTGCGATTACGTGATCTCCGGGATCCCCTTCTCCATGTTCGATGTCCCCACCAAACGCAAAATTCTCTCTGCCGTCTATGACTCCCTCGCGCCCGATCCCTCCTCTGCCTTTGTGATTTACCAGTGCACGCAGGAGCTCAAGCGCCACGCCACCATGTTCCCGCGCGTGCATTCCGAGTTCTGCCTGCGCAACCTGCCGCCTCTCTTTGTGACCGTTTACCACAAGCAAGAACTCAACGGGCACAAAACCGCAACCGCCTGCGGCTGTTCCTGCGGCCATGCCCACCACGGCGTCAACGGCCACGGTTAGTCTAGTGTAGTGTACACGAAATAGGTAGTCGCTACTTACCATTGGTGTAAGATGACGGGCATGCCTCGCCCCATCATTGCCCTCGAACTCGACAGCATCCAACGCAACGCCCTGAATCGGATCGTCCGAGCGGCGACCTCTC
>CAIYQA010000375.1 GCA_903928175.1 uncultured Spartobacteria bacterium
CAAGGCGCATCCATCCCCATCCGGGAGATCGACATCGACCAGCAGCAGATCGAAAAATTCCTGCTTCATCAATCGGTCCGCCTCGGCCAGGGTTCCCGCCAGGGAAACTGCGAACTGATGCGAGCGCAAATAAGATTCAAGCAATCTGCGCCCGGACATTTCATGGTCCACGATCAAAATTTTCTCGAAATTCATGAGGCGGCCAGAATAGCCCGCCGGAAGAATTCATCAATCGGGTCACGGCACGTTGCAAGCGTGAGCCTTTCCCTGAACAGAATGAGACTACACCTTGCGGCCGAACTTCTTTTCCAGCTCCAAATACGAAATCTGGATCATCGTCGGGCGGCCATGCGGACAGCAATAGGGCAGATCGCACTGGAGCAGGTCCTCAATCAAGCGAATCAGCTCCGGCTCGCGCAAATGATCGTTGGCTTTAACCGCATGGCGACAGACGGTCTTGGCAATCACGTCCTCGCCAAGCCGCAGCTTGGAGCTTTGGGAACTGACCTCGCGAAGTTCGTCGATCACATCGCGTAATAATTGCTGCGGTTCGTCCGAGCGGACGAATTGCGGGACGCTGTCGAGCTTCCACGTGCCCGATCCAAAACCCTCCACGCCGATTCCCATTTTCTGGAGCGTCTCGAGATTCTGCTCCACCCAATCGCTGTCGCGCGGCCCAAGTTGCAGAGTCAGTGGCATCAACAACCGCTGGCTGGGCACACCGAGGGTTTCCATTCGGCGGCGCAGTTCCTCAAAAAGGATGCGCTCATGCGCCGCGTGCTGGTCCACCAAAACCAAACCGCCCGCGTTTTCCATCACCACATAAAGTTTTCCCAAAACGCCCAACACGCGAAAACGCTGTTTCGGCGCGGGCTCCGGCGGCACGGCCCCGGCCGGAACCGGCGGCTGCGGAGCGACCACCGCAAGCGGCTGCTGCAACGGCTCGCTCCAATCCTCCGGCAACTCCACGGAAGCGTACGGCGCTTGAAAAGACTGCGTCAACCCCGCCGGCAAAATGGGCTCCGGCGGCGTGTGGAAATCCGCCATCCCCGGCAGCGGAAGCGGCTGGGAAGCAGGCTCCTCGGGAGTCGACGGATCGGGGCGGATTCCCGGCGCGGCAAACGCCCCGCTCCATTGGGCGCGGTCGCCCTCCAAAGTCCGCTGAATGGCCTCCACCAAGGCCTCGCGCACGGCGGAAGGTTCGCGGAAGCGGACCTCGCGTTTGGCGGGATGCACGTTCACATCCACCGCCGCCGGATCCATTTCCAGGAAGAGAAATGTGACTGGGTATTGCCCCTTCATGAGCGCCGTGTGATACCCCTCGCGCAACCCGTGGTTCAGCGTCGCGTTCTCCACCGGGCGTCCGTTCACGAATACGATTTGCTGCGCGCGCGAGGAGCGGCTCACACCCGGTTTGCCGATGAACCCGCGGATCGCTATCCCATGAAACGCGATCTCCGGGACCTCCAGCAACTCATCCGCCAGCGCCCGCCCGTTCAGGTCGCGGATGCGATCGCGCAGATTGGTGGCGGGCGGCAACTGGAACACCGTCCGCTCGTCCGTTAAAAGCACGAAGCCGACCTCCGGGTGGCCCAACGCCTGCAATTGCAGCGTGTGCTCCACATGACTTGCCTCCGTGTTTTCCGTGCGCAAAAATTTCCGGCGCGCCGGCAAATTGAAAAAAAGCGAGCGCACCTCAATCTGCGTTCCCGGGGCGTCCCCGCCGTCGCGCACGTAATCGATCTTGCCGCCCGTGACCAGGATCTCCGTCCCGGCCACCGCATCCCGCTCGCGCGTGGAAAGCCGGAACCGGGCCACGCTCGCGATGCTGGGTAGCGCCTCGCCGCGAAACCCCAGCGTGCGAATCGCCGCCAGGTCCGCGCCCGTGCGGATCTTGCTGGTGGCATGGCGCTCCAGGCAAAGCAGCGCGTCATCCCGATCCATCCCGCAGCCGTCATCGACCACGCGGATCAGCGAAATGCCGCCCCGGCGCATCATCACCTCGATCCGGCGCGCCCCGGCGTCGAGGGAATTCTCCACTAACTCATTCACCACGGAAGCGGGGCGCTCGACCACCTCGCCCGCCGCCACCTGGCTGGCGACTTCTTCAGATAAAAGCTGGATGCGACTCATGGAGTAAGGCGGACACGAAAGAGCGTCCGCAGATTTCGCAGATTAACGCAGATTTCCGGAAAAGAAGAAAGGGGAGATC
>CAIYQA010000376.1 GCA_903928175.1 uncultured Spartobacteria bacterium
AACAATGTTTCGCTGCCATGAACCGGCCATCAGTCGAACAACGGCATTCTTCATCGCCCTCTCCTCGACGTTCATCTTCCCAGCGTTAGCAATTGTTTCATCGACGAATGACAATCCGCTATTGAGAGCCTCGGTGGCTTCCGGATTAGTTGGATCGGGGGCAAAGTGCTGGGGGTATTTCTCGATGATGGATTTTTCGTAATTTGTCCGGTGGGTCTGGTATTCCCGCTGCTCTTGAGCGAATTTTGTTTCAGCCTCCTTTTTGGTGTCGGCGTAGGCCTTCTGTCGGGTGGCAATTTCCTCATTGGCCTCCTCCTCGATGCTGTTTAATTCGCGGGCATGACTGAGTATGATGTCGGCATCCTCTCCAAAAAGAGATTTTGCCAACTTGCGCTGCTCGGAAAGGGAGTCATTCAGGGAACGGATTCGATTGAAATCAGCCAGCGTGGCTGCCCTTTCTTTGGTCTCCTCGCCATCCCTGTATTGTACGGTCATGCCCTTGAGCTCGCGTCCAACTTGGGTGAAAACACGATCTGCCCGCTTCTGATACTTCTCCGTAAACTCCGGGCTGGTGCGATAGTCGCGGGTGTAGAGTTCAGCCTCCAGCTGTTGCTGTCGGGTCTCCATTTCCTTATACCGCTTCTCCTCGTCCTCCGTCCAGAATCGCTTGCCTTCGAGGACTTTCATCTTTGACTGAAGGCCAGTCAGCTCTGTGGCGTGTTGCTCCTGGGATCTTGTGAGTTCCCCGTTTACGCGGGCCAATTCTTTTCTGAGCTGGACCTCACCCTTGATCTCTGGTTTCGGCGTCGGTGCCGGTAAGGGCTTGGGGGATTCAGGAGCCTTTCCACCCTCGGGAGGCTTCGGAGATTCAGGAGATTCACCACCCTTTGGTATCCCAGAACTGCCAGCCATTTTATCAAATTGAGCAAGGGCATCCTTCATCGACGAAGGCTGTGCCGGTGGAGCACCCCCTGCCGGTTGCGGTGCTGGTACCTGTGAGGGAGATGGTGCTGGCGCTGGGGCCGGAGATGGTGCTGCTGGTGCTTCGGTTGCCATAATTATTTTCCTCTACGGGGCGGGATGTCGGATGGTTTACCGGCAACAATCTGCCTTTGTAGGGCCATCGCCGTTCTCATATCCGCCATCTTTCTGTATTTGTATTTGAGATCGAATACGATTTCATCCAATTGATACACAACTGCCGGATAAGGAATGTTATCCACCATCGCCTTGTTGATTATCGCAGTAATGTCTGCCCCAAACTTCTTTTCAAGCTCGTACTGCTTCTCCAGTTCGGCCTGTTTCTGTTCGGCAGTCAAAGGTTTTTCGGCTGAGGCCATGTTACTTTTTCTCCTCCTTCTTTTTTGGAGGTTCCGGGGAGGGCTCCGTTCCGAGAACCTCAAGGGTTTTGATTGGAAGCCTCTCTATCTTCGTCGCGAGTGGAAGATTTAAAAGCACATCTATGAACGCGCGCGCCCCCTTGAGTTCATCTGAACTGGCTCCGTGGATAGCCAGCTGGGCCAGGGCGGAGTTCAGGGAGATTTTAAACCACCGCTCGGATGATTGCTGATGGAGTGTCTCTGCCTCCTCCTTGTGGTAAAGGATGAACTGAGATTTCGGACTGAAATCGCTCATGTTTGAATTATTTGTTAATCACAGGATCAATCTCGCAAGGCACAATCTGGTAAGAGCAATCGCTTACGCCTTTAATCATGTGATTGGAAACTTCGACCCCTTCCTCAGATGGGTGATCCCTCCACTCTATTTTTTTGCCTCTATGTTTATCTGCATATGTTTTTGCCGATCTATGAGAGGAGAAGATCCTAATTTGATCAATCTCATCCGAGTTAATGTCCAGACGAAAACAAACAGATTTATTTGTATCACTTTTACCAAACCGTTTTACTTCCTGCCTCAACTTTTCCACCAGCATGGAATTTACCACTTTCACAGGCGATACATTATACCCATTGAACAACAGCTTTGCGCTGGAGATGTAACTTGCCAGCAGGGACTCACATTGGGGAGAAATTCTGACTCGTATTGTACCGTCTGGGTTTTCGCAATGTCCGTTGAATTTTGGGTCATATTTTTTAATCATTCTCCTCTCAAATGGGAGAAGGTTTTTTGTCGCACACCATAGTATGGTTATCTCATCGTACTTTTTATTTGCGTGGGCCGAAAGCCTGGACATGACTCGCTTTGATTGCCCCACATAAATCACTTTATTATTCCGTTTCAAAAAGTAGACAGCCGAACCAGTTCCCTTTATTTTAATAGTTGTACCAGTCACCTTTTTCCTTTGACAATTTTATTCAGGGCTATCCAAAGGATAAAATTGGAAAGCTGCGTAGCTGATCCAAAATGTCCGTAAAACTGGCCCCTTTTTTTAGCTATAGGCAATGCTTTTCCAAGCATCTTTTCCACATCCTTAGTCAGCCGTATCTGCACGGGTGACATATTGGCCACCCCTTTGCCACATAGTCAAGAAGTTTCTTTTGGAGCAGCGGTTCCAGTCTCGGTCGACGGCTGTGCGTTCCACAACTCAAAAGCCTTGTCCAAAGCCGCGTGAGCCAATTCCTGTTGTTTTTGAGCGTCTTCCCGGCTCATATCGGATCTCGTTTGCATATTCTTCCGAGCTTCTTCCAGATAAAACGAAATCTGTTGGTGCTGCAATTTCTGGTTCATCGCCGCTTCCTTGGTGGCTAGACCAAGGACGGCCTTGGCTGTCTTCGGATCACCGTCCTTGAGCTGTGACGGGGTGAATCCAGCAGCTTGCTCCATCTGGCGCTTAACATCCGTGGGCGCATCCTTGTAGTCGATAACCACTTTCTCCTGGGTGCTCGATGATTTCATCTTCTGGGTGAGCCGCTGCCCGAAACCCTTGAATACATTTGTCAACTGAGCCAGCGCATCCGAGTATTGCTTGACCTGTTGTTTCTGCGCCGGATCAGCCCCAAGAATCTGAATGTGCTCGGTGATATTTTGACCAACGCTATGCAGTCCGAGCAGTTCGGAGACTGTTCCCATGTTGTCAGTCTTCTCAATCCTGTCGATTACCTCTCCCATGAATTTTAGCAGGGTCTCGATGTAGCCTTGCTCGTCTATTCCAGAGCGGGGCTTGACCGGGTTGCCGGTCATCAAGGTGGCAAAAACGTCCTCCGCGGCCATCACCCCGGCTGTCGAAACAATTGGAGCCTCTGGGACCAGATCCTCAGCCTTTGCGGGATCGTCAAGAATTGTACGGGTGGCTATACGTATAATTTTCTGCTGTGATGTTGGAGGGAACGCCGTCCGATTTTGGAAAAGCCACAGCGATTGGCTTTGAGCCAGCGTTTTATCTCCACCTCCAAGGACTCGATTGGTTGTTACCCTCCACTTTGAATAATCTGTAACCATCTCCCTTGGAATTCCGTCTTTTATGCACTTCTCCTGGAAGTCCTTTACCTCCTGGTCTTCCGACTT
>CAIYQA010000377.1 GCA_903928175.1 uncultured Spartobacteria bacterium
CTGATTGATCAAGATTTCTATCATGGTTGTTTATCACTCAAGCTCAGGGATATTGGGGGCAAAAACACGTTGGTGCCAGAATTTGGGTTTGGGGGCTATCTCGGGAAGTTTCAGGAATCGCGCAATGTGCGGTATATTTTTCAGGAGTCAGGCGGTTATGTAAAAATAGCCTTGAACTTCCGCAAATACCTGATGGCAACCGGCAATTATAAAAGCCTTGCAGATAAGCAGAAGGACAACCCAGCCATTGCCAAATTGCGGGGTGCTCCGGTATTTTGGATCTATCCAAATGGAGACGGGTCGGATGTTTTGAAAATTCTGGATGACATGGCCGCTTCGGGTCTGGACAAAGGGATTTTGGGGTTAGGATTCAACTTTTACATCAGCCCCGAACGTGCTCACCAAATTCGAGAAAAGTTCAACGGGATTGTCGGTATTTATGACAACTATTACGACCTCATGACCAAGGAATGGTTCCAAGATAACGGGTATCCCAAGGTTGCTGTGGATTGGATGGAGCGCTACAAAAGATTTGGTCGGATTCCTGAGCATGTCACAACCAATGAACGAGGCGAGCTTGTTGCCAACCGAGGAGCCCATGGGAGCCGGTATGTTGACTCGCCGCCCATGAGTTTGGAGGCCGCCAAGGACCGGCTTGAAGCTGAATTGCCTGATTATCAGTTTAACTATCGGTTTTTCGATGTCACTCCGGGAGCAGCGTTGTGGCTGGATCAGGATTACAATCCGCAGCATCCAGCTAACCCAAAGCAATCGATGGAAGCGCGCCTAAGCGTCTTTAAGTTCTTTTATGATCACGGAGTGATTCTGGGGGGAGAGGGCGGGGCCGCTTGGGCGACACCGTATTTTACCGTGAGTGAAGGTGGGATGAGCTGCAGTTATCATATGGGGGGTCGCTTGGATCCGGTTCCTCCCACGGAGGAGTACAAGAAATTCAACATGTCGCAGCAAAAGAAAGTGCCTGCCAATGGGATTGTTTATGGAGACGCCCGAGTTGCCACATGGGCCTGGGGTGACAACACTCTGGTGCAGCCCGATTACATGTTGAAGAAGGATCTCTTTAACATTCTCTATGGCACGGCACCTTCCTATCACATCTCGAAAGATACCTACTGGAAAAACAAAGCGAAAATCTTGGAATCCTACAACCGGGTGGTGCCGGTTTATGAAAATCTGTTTGGAGCCGCATTGGTGAATCATCGTTGGTTGACTCCGGACAGAAATGTTCAACAAACCGATTTTTCCAATGGCTGGCATGTTATCGTCAATTTTGGAAGTACTGAGTTTTCCCTGGATGGCGGTGTGACAATTGCTCCGATGGGTTACCGCACGTGGCAGGATCAATCGTCAAAAGGTAGCTAGGTTTGATTTGAGTGCAGGTGCCCCCCTAAATATGCAACTTCCCCAACTTCATGGCCTAGTAAGAGTCATCCTCTCCCTCTTTTTCTGCTTGGGCGTGGGAGCCGAATCGAAGGCACAATTGGCGGCCAGCACAGAAGTTGGCCAGCGGATGTCCCGCTATAACGTGGTTTGGACGACTCCATCCAAGGATGCCACCGGGGCGATGCCCATTGGGAATGGCTCTATCGCTGCTGGTGTTTACGCGATTGAAAACGGCAACCTGTACCTGCTCCTCGCCAAGGAGGATGCGATGAGCTACAGCGGGAATCTGTACAAGACGGGACGTCTGCGCGTTTCCTTGACACCCAATCCGTTTGTCGGGGGGAAGCCGTTTCGCCAGACCCTCGATCTCTCCACCGGTTCGATTCGGATCGAGGCGGATGGAGTGAAGTTGAGGATTTGGGCAGACGTGAATCGTCCAATTTACCATGTTGAAATTGATTCGCCAAAGGAGATCGCCCTCTCTTCGCAATGGGAGTCTTTTCCGGGCATTACCCAATGGCGAGGGCTCGATCCGACTTCTTATCAGGGTTTAACACGTGGCAACTCCCTGTTGTGGTATTTCGCTGTGGGCGACAAGAGCTTCTATCGGGGGGCACTGGAGTACTATTCTAAAAAGGCATGGAAGATTGAAGAGCCTGAAAAAATCCTACCGGATTTGTGGCGCTTCAACACCTTCGGCAATCTGGTGGAAGGACCGGGGTTGACGGTGAGCAACGGCGAGTTGACGGGTCAGGGATGCAAGTTTGATCTTCGGATTCATGCGCATACGATGCAGACGCCGGACATCAATGTCTGGGTGAAGGCGATCGAAGAGTTGGCGGCTAAGCCGGTGGATCTTGAAAAGGATTGGGAGAATCATTGCGCATGGTGGAAGAGTTTCTGGGATCGCGGCTGGATCATCGCTTCAGACCGTACTGTGCCAGCGGATCAGCGCGAGCGACTGAATGGAGAATGCAATGATAAAGGCCTGCGTGATGAACCGGATGGTGCTGCGATCATTGCGCAGAGTTACAATCTGTTTCGCTTTTTTATGGGTGCCCAGAGCCGAGGGAGGTATCAGACGCGCTTTAATGGCGGGATGTTTACCCAGCAGATACGACTGAGGCCAGAGAGAGTCGCCGATGTTATCAAAAAATACGGGGATGCCAGTAGAATTTATCCGGGTGCGATCAAATTGCCGGACGGTTCCTGGATTTCTGGGGAAAATCACCGGGAATGGGGTTCGCTGTTCACCAGCCAGAATCAACGGCTTCTTTACTGGCCGCTTTTAATGAGTGGGGATTTCGATCTGATGCAGCCCTTTTTTAATCATTTCTGGAATATCCTTGAGATGCGCAAGCTGATCACCCAGAAAAATTTTGGTCATGCCGGCGCGTATTACCGCGAGAATATGTGCCCTGTGACGGGTGGCGACGGTTGGGGACCGGCACCCAGAACCAAGCCGGGCGAGAAATACGACGGAGACTACTTCGACTATTATTTCACCAGCGGCTTGGAGATGACGGCGGTGATGACCGATTACGTTAACTATACAGGCGACACCCTGTTTCGCGACGAGCGGCTTGTTCCGTTTGCCCGGGAAATTCTTCTTTTTTACGATCAACATTATCAGCGTGGGCCCGACGGCAAGCTACGCTTGGATCCGTGTCAAGCGATGGAGACTTGGTGGGTTACAGTGAACCCGGCCACGGATGTGTCCGGACTCCGGTTCTGCCTGGATCAGTTGCTGGCGATGAAGGCTGGGACGCCTGAGGATCAGGCAAATTGGAAGAGATTTCGGGCAGAAATGCCTGAAGTGCCAATGCAAACGATTCAGGGGCGCCAAGCCATTGCGCCCGCTGCTCAATGGGAGCAACAGCACAACGGAGAAAATTCCGAGTTATATCCAGTATTCCCGTTCCGATGTTACGGGTTTGCCCTTGGAAGCAAGGATCTGGTCGAATGGACGATGCAAAATCGTGTCTCAAAGGATGTTTACGAATGCCAGTGTTGGGGCCAGGATCAGATCGATTGGGCGATGGCGGGCAATGCTGCGGAAGCGGCGAAAGGTCTGCTTCATCGGTTCCGATGGGCCTCAAAAGATGTGCGTTTCCCGGTCTATGGAAACGACTATGCCGATGGAACGCCCGATATGGATCATTTTGGGGTCGGCTCGATCGCTTTGCAACGAATGTTGGCTCAGGAAGGGAATGGCAAGATCTATCTGCTCCCGGCGTGGCCGGCGGAATGGGACGTGGATTTTAAGCTGCACCTCTTGGGTGGCACGCTGCTCACCGGCACGGTCAAGGAGGGTAAGTTGGTGACTTGGGATATTTCACCATCGGCGCGCAAGCGTGATGTGGTGGTATGCGATCTTGCGTCCGTCAAACCTGAAACTGCTTCGAACGGGAATCTCAAATAATGAATAAGAGATTTCTCCTTTTCGTGTTCTTCGCGTTCTCAGCAGGGCTCAACCCGCAATTGTCGGCCCAATCGGCCACCGACCAGACGGC
>CAIYQA010000378.1 GCA_903928175.1 uncultured Spartobacteria bacterium
CGCAACCTTGCTCCCACGCGTTATGTTTGGAAGGCAAAGGGCGCGGAAATTCTCGCGAAGATCAAGCGCGCCCGCCAGAAAATGGAAGCGGAAAACGCCGAAACCTTATGATCCCTTATTTGTGAAACACTACACTAGCTGGCCAGCACTTCCCGAACGCATTGCTTCAACGCGCTTGCCGTAAACGGCTTGGGCAGCGTGGCGATGTGCGCGTCGCTATTGGCCAGGTCCCAACATTTATCGGGATACCCCGAGCAGACGATGAATTTGCACGCGGGCCAAAGCCGTTTGACGGTTTCGCGCAACAGTTCGCCGTCCATGCCCGGCATGACCACGTCCGAGATCACCAGATCCACCGAGGAGCGTTCCCGAATTTTCGCAAGCGCTTCCTCCCCGCCCCGGGCCTGGATGATTTCATAACCGGCCTCACGCAGGATCAGATCCATGAGCCGGAGCATGAAAGGGTCATCATCCACCAGCAAAATCGTGGTTGCAGATTTGGGAGCTTCTTTGGGTGAAGTGGCGTTCATCGAATTCGTCCTTGTGGGTGAGCCGTAAATTGCATCGGCCCCGTAATCAGAATATGCCTTTTTTTCGCGGCGTCACTGCAAAAATGAAGCAACCGGAGCCAGCGGCGGCTTCTGTTCCTCCTGAGTTTCTGAGTTCCAGATTTTTTGTTTACCGTGACGATATCGCGATTCCATGGTCGGGCAGCAGGATCGGGATTCCGCCCTGCACCGGGTAACCGACACGCCCGTCTTCCCGGATCAAGACGGTTTCCAACGGCTCGCCGGGGTTCCATTGGGGTTGGGCCGCTTCCAAACAAAGGGTTCCGATGCGGCGTTGGGCTTCGAGTTTTTCGAGAATCTCCGGCGGCGCAACGGTGAGGCGCTGGCCGGTTTGGGGGCAGCGCAGCAATTCGAGAAGCTCGGGAGCGATGGACATAGCTTTGCCGTTTATACCACATCCCGCGCAATTCAACCAAAACCGGAAATAGGATGTGCCGCAATAAGGCGCAAAAAGCGGATAGGCTTTCGCCGCGCGCTCCCGGATCGCCCGCGGAGCGGCCGATCCCCCTTTGCGATCCCCTTTTTGCGCCGCTTGCGCTTTTTTGCGGCTAAATTCTTTTCCTGTTCCCGCGGAACTGCTCTATTCGGCGCGCCATGAATCGTCTGCAAACCATCCTCGACCAGAAACACACGGAGATCGCCCGGCTGCTCCCGCGCGTGGAGCATCTGCGCGCGGCGGCTTTGCTGCGCAACGATTACCGGGGATTCGCCGCCGCCATTGACCGTGGCCCGGATGAGCTGGGCTTGATCGCCGAAGTGAAAAAGGCGTCTCCCTCGGTGGGGACCATCGTCGAACAGTTTGATCCCGTGGCGATTGCCAAAACCTACCAAGCGGCGGGAGCACACGCGGTTTCCGTGCTCACCGACGAGAAATTTTTCCAAGGCAACCTGAGTTACCTGACCCAAGTCCGCAAAGCCATTACCCTCCCCGCGTTGCGTAAGGATTTTATTTTGCATGAGGCCCAAATCTTCGAGGCGGCGGTGGCCGGGGCCGATGCGATTCTCTTGATCGTGGCCGCGCTGGAGCAACCGGATTTGGAGCGCCTCCACGATACGGCGACGACCCTCGGCCTGGACGTGCTGGTGGAAGTCCACACGTTGCCGGAGCTGGACCGCGCGCTGGATTGCGGCGCGCGCCTGATCGGCATCAACAACCGGAATTTGACCACGTTCGAGGTCGATCTGCGCGCCACGGAGATCATCAGCGAAGAGGTGCCCGAGGAGGTGATCCTGGTGAGCGAAAGCGGCATCAAAACCCGGGCCGACGCGCGGCGCATCTTCGCCGCGGGAGCCAACGCGCTCCTGGTGGGCGAGGCGCTGATGCGCACGGGCGATGTGGCGGGACAGGTCGCGGCGCTCTTGGACGTGGAATAGCCCGTCGAATTCCCCCGGCATCGGCCTGGGCTACGCCCGGGCGTGATTCAAAGGGGGTGAATAAAAGCGGCCCCGCGCCGGAGGCGTTCCCCTCCGGGGAGCGCACGCGTCTCGCGTGTTGGCATGGGCGTCCCGCCCATGCGAACTTCCAATCCTCAGCAGCCAAAGAGCGTTAATCAGGCTCAACGCCTCCGCCGCACTCCCCGCTAGAGCATTTTCGTTTGACGTTGTCGCATTGATTGTGCGCTGAAAGCGCAAGGGAAACCAGCCCAGGGCAGAGCGCAGCGTCGCCCTGGGTGCCGCGCAACAACCGGTTGCGCCC
>CAIYQA010000379.1 GCA_903928175.1 uncultured Spartobacteria bacterium
CCCATCTTTGGTCTGGCGTTTCTCCTGCTGCGGGTGGTGATCGCTTTTTACCTCGGTTGGGCTGCGTTGATTGCTTTTGGAAGGCGACCGCCGAACCCGCTTGCGCTGCTGATTTTCAGCGCCTGCGGCCAGCTTGTGCTTAGTGCGCAGTTCGGCCAGCCCACAGCGCTTGGATTTGCCGTGTTTGGCGCGGGACTCTGCCTCGCGGCGTCCAATGTTGCGATTGAAAACCTGCCCGAAAACAGCGAAAGTCCCGCACCCGTCCAGAACCTGTTGCGGGGTCGCTCAATTTTCGCGGAAGCATTACATCAATAAACCACTTGTGAACCTTATTCATTCATCGCTGGCAAGGAAACGCCGACTGGCTCGGGATGCGCGCGTGGCGGAGTACGCCGCCGTGGATTCCAGTGAAGCGGTGAGTGCGCAACTCGCGCGATTCAACACCTGCTGGGAGCAGATGCAAAAATTTGTTCCCTATTACGCTCGCTTGGTGGAGCAAAAAAAAGCCCCGCGCCAATTCGACGCGTGGGAGCAGTTCCTGGAAACATTGCCGGTGGCGGATCGGAAATTTGTTTACGAGAACCTTTCGGACCTCAGCGATTGCACGCGGCCCCCGGACACTTTCCGCACGACGGGCGGCTCGACTGCCGAGCCTGTATCGCTGCCCTCGTGGTGCTCGGAGACGGGCGAGACGGAGCGCAATGAATGGATCGGACGAAGCTGGTATGACATCGGGCCGGAGGATGCGTCGTTCCGGCTTTGGGGCCACAGCCATTTGCTGGGAAAAGGGATGAGGGGCTGGTTCAACGCCAGGAAACGGGAGCTCAAGGATATAATTTTAGAGATCGAGAGAATTTCTGCCTACGATTTATCGGACCATGCTTTGTTGCGCGCCTTTGCTCAATTGCAGTCCTCCCGGGCGACCTACATGCTGGGCTATAGCGCTGCGCTGGACCGGTTCGCCCGGGTCGTGAGCGCGAAGGGATTGGAAAACCAGACCCAACTAAAAGCGGTCATCGCGACTTCCGAGTCGTTCCCGCAGACCGATTCGCGCCAGGTGATTAAAGAGGCATTCAACGCACCGGTCGCCTTGGAATACGGGAGCGTCGAGACCGGCGTGATGGCGCATACGCGCAAGGACGAAGGATACCACGTGTTTTGGCTTAGCTATTTTATCGAAGCAACCGAGCCCGCGCCGCAAGGCGGCTATAAGGTCCGGGTAACGAGCCTCTATCCCCGCTGTTTTCCGCTGGTGCGCTACGATTTGGGAGATGCCCTTGCTCTGGATGCGCCCTGCCTGGGCGTGCGCTCTTTCCCCGAGGTGATGGGGCGCACCAATATGTTTCTGGAGCCTGTTCCCGGCGAACACATTCACCCGGAGGCACTCTCCCACGCAGTCAAGGGGATCGGCGCTGTGACCGGCTACCAAATGATTCAGGAAGGGGAGGCTTTTACGCTTTTATTGACGGCGTCCGCCATTGTCACTCCCCGGCAAACAGAGGAAATCCGTGAACGGCTGACGAAGGTCAGCCCGCATCTGCGCGCAACGGAAATCCGGGTGGTGGATCGGCTGCAACAAACGCGCGCCGGAAAGACTCCGATGATCATTCGGCGGTGAGTATGTTTCTATGCCCCCCCTCAGCAAAATAATCCTCATCGGCAACTCGGACGAATTTCAGTTCAGCATGAAATTATTTCCCGAGATGCTGCTGCGGCTTCTTGAGGAAAAGGGAATGACGGTTGTGCTGACCCGGCCCAAGACAGTCCTTGGCAAGCTGGCTCCCTGGGCCGGGCCGCTGGGGAAGTGGCTTTTTTACGTGGATAAATTTCTGCTCTTTCCCCTGCACCTCAAAAACGTGCTGCGGCGGGAAGGGGGGCCCGGCGTGGTCGTCCACATCTGCGATCATTCCAATGCGATGTATGTCCATTCGCTGGCAGGCGTGCCACATGTCGTCACCTGCCACGATATGATGCCCATGCGTTCGGCGTTGGGCGAGGTGCCCCAAAATCCAACCTCGTGGACGGGAAAGATTTTTCAGCGCCTGATTTTAAAAGGCCTGAAGAAAGCGCAGTTCGTTGCGTGTGTTTCCATGGCCACGCAGTCTGACGTATTGAGGATCGCGGGCTATCCAGGGCAGCAGACGCGCATTGTTTATAACAGCCTGAACTATCCTTACGCGCCCATGCCAGCCCCCGAGGCGCACTGCCGGGTGGCGCAACGCATCGGCGGCGATGCTCGCTACCTCCTGCATGTCGGCGGCGATGCCTGGTATAAAAATCGCACGGGAGTTTTGACGATCTATGCCGAACTCCGGCGGCGGTTGAGAGCCAAGGGCGCGTGTGTTTTGCCCAAATTGGTTTATGTCGGGCCGCCGCTGCACCGTGAGCTGGCTCCTTTTTTACAGGCGGACCCCGCAATGGAACAAGACGTGATTGGGGTTCGCGGATTGGACAATGAAACCCTAAGCGCGCTCTATTCCGCCGCCGAGTTGCTCCTGTTTCCTTCCTGGGATGAGGGTTTCGGATGGCCCATCATCGAGGCGCAAGCGTGCGGATGCCGGGTGGTGACCACTGGCAAGGCTCCCATGACGGAAGTGGGCGGAGAGGCGGCATTTTATATCGATCCGCATCAACCGCTGGAAGCGGCTGCGACGGTGTTGGAAGTGCTGGAACAAGAGCCCGCGCAACGGCTGGTACGGATCGCAAGCGGCGTGGCGAATGCGGCGCGGTTCAAGCAAAACGTTATGATCGAAGAATACATCGAGGTGTATCGCCACGTGCTGGCAGCACAGGGAGAGGCCGCTCGATGAGAATCACAATTGTCCAGGGAGCCTTCCTTCCGGTGCCGCCGCTGATGGGTGGCGCGGTGGAAAAAATCTGGTTCGCGCTCGGCAAGGAGTTCGCGCGCCGGGGGCATGAGGTTGTCCACATTTCGCGCCTGTGCAAGGGGCTGCCGCGCGAGGAGGTGATTGAAGGTGTGCGTCATGTGCGCGTGCCGGGGTTTGACACTCCGGGCTCGCTGCTGCTGCTCAAAGGGTTGGACCTGCTTTATTCTCTGCGCGCGCTGCGCGTGCTGCCCGAGGCGGATATTCTTTTGACCAACACGTTTTGGCTCCCCATTTTGGTGCGGTCCAAAAGGCATGGGAAATTGTATGTCCATGCCGCCCGTTACCCCAAGGGGCAGATGCGCTTCTATGCGCATGCGGACCGTTTACAGACAGTGTCGCATCCGATCAAGGAAGCCATCGAACAGGAGGTCCCTCAACTCGCGGCAAAAGTGCGCTGCATCGCCAATCCGTTGCCGGGTCCGGTGCTGCCCTTGACGTTTGAGTCGCGGGAAAAGCGGATTCTTTACGTGGGGCGCATTCACCCGGAAAAAGGGATTGCGCTGCTGCTTGACGCGATGAAATTGATTCCCGAACCGCGACTGGGAGATTGGAAACTGGTCGTGGTCGGCCCGGCGGAAGCCAAATACGGGGGAGGGGGCGAAGCGTATCTGGAGGAACTTCAGCGCCGGGCGGAAAAAATCCGAGACCGGGTGCTTTGGACCGGAGCCATTTTTGACACCGAATGCCTGGACACCTATTACCGCGCAGCCTCGCTGTTTGTGTATCCCTCCCTGGCGGAAAAGGGGGAAACCTTCGGGCTCGCGCCGCTCGAAGCCATGGCGCAAGGCTGTCCCGCCCTGGTTTCCAACCTGGACTGCTTCAGGGATTTCATTGTGGAAGATTGCAACGGCTTTGTATTTGACCATCGGAGCGCGGACCCCGCCCGGACACTTGCCGCGAAGCTGCAAGAATTGATTGGCGACGCTGAACGCCTTGCGCGAGCCGGTTTGCTTGCGCATCAGAGAGCCGGGGAGTTTTCCCTGGAACGCATTGCGGGGCAATACCTCGCGGATTTTCAGTCCCTCATCGAGTAACAGAAAAGTTTTGCGCATGCCCCAAACGCCTTTATTTGGCCACATGCCGAGGCTCGACGGATTCCGCGCCGTGGGCATTCTGCTGGTTCTGATCGGCCACACGCTCACTTTTTCACTGCGCCTCTCGCCACAATGGGGAGCGGTGGGGGGCGGGGGGGTGATTTTATTTTTTGCGCTGAGCGGTTTCCTGATCACCTCGCTGCTTTGCAACGAGGAGGCGCGCCACGGAATGATTGACGTTTTTAGTTTTTATCGGGATCGCGTTTTAAGAATTTTTCCCGCATTTTTCTTTCTGCTCGCGGTGACTTCCTTGCTGATGGCGCTGAAGCTGGTGCTCAATGTGCCTTGGTACAGCGTGGGCGTGTGCGCTCTTTTTCTGCGCAATATTTTCGGGCGCGGCGATTCCCTGACGCACATTTGGACTCTTTCGCTGGAGCAACAATTTTATGCGTTCTGGCCGTTGCTCATTCGGGCGGTGAAATGCCGGTTCGCCCTTCCGTGGGCAGTCGGGGGAGTGCTCCTGGTGACGCTGTGGCGGACCATTGCCATCCTTTTGCAGCTTTGGAGTTATGAGAACGGGCGTTTTTATGTGCGGCCGGATTTTCGCATCGATTCCATTTTGATCGGCTGCTGTCTCGCTTTGGTTCTCTACCGTCCCTTCGACGCGGGGAGGGCGGCGTACCGCCGGTTGCTGGAGCGGTGTGCACGGCTTGCGCATCCCGCATGGGTGCTGCCCGCGTTTGTCGGATGGACGGTCAGCACGTGCAATTCAGTGGCCGTGCGCCCCTATTTTGTGACTGTCCAGATGGCGCTCGCGGGGCTGCTTCTGCTGAACGTGGTTCTCTGCCCTGAAAGCATCTGGGCGCGCTGGCTTTCCCATCCCTGGCTGCGCCAGATTGGGCGTTATTCGTATTCCATTTACCTGTGGCAACAGATTTTTCTGGTGGAAAAGGCGCCCGATTGGGGTTGGGTGCGCATCTTTCCTTTTGATCTGGGTGCGGCCTGCCTTGCGGGTATTGCCTCCTATTATCTGATCGAACGGCCGTTCCTGGGGTGGAAGAAAAAACTCCGGGAACGATCGATGCCCGCTCCCGTCCTAAAAGAATCGTCGATTTAATCTGTAACGCGGCTATATTCCGCAACCAAAGTCATCAATATGAAAAATATTAAGGACAATAATTCAGAATTGCCGGCACAAATTCCCGCCGCAAAAAAACGGCGCATTCCCAAGTGGGTTCTTGTCCTTACGGTTTGTTTTCTCGCAATCGCAACGGCGGGAGTGGGACGTCATCTTTATCTCGCGCGCAAGGAAAGGCGGCTCGTCTGGAATGCGCATATTTATTTGGAACAGGGTAGGACGATGGAACTGCAGGCGGCGCTGAACCGTGCGCTGGAACTGAACCCAAACAATGTCGAAGCGTTTCGTATTTCAGCCCAGGCGCTTTTGAAGAATAACAATGCCAAGGCGCTGCCTTGGTTGCGGCGCGCCGTTGAACTGGCTCCCGAGAGCATCGAGGATCAAATCGCCCTGGCGGAGGCCGCCTTGCGCTTTGGTCAAGCGCAGGAAGCAGCGAAGATCGTGCGGCAAATCGAAACAAAAGCGCAGGGGCGGGCCGATTTCCGGTTCCTCGCCGGGCGCATTGCACAAGACGCAGGTCAAGTTGCCGAGGCGGAATCCAATTATGCTGAAGCGGTAAGGCTCGATCCGGATAAAAAAGAGTATCATTTGAACCTGGCCTTCATCCAATTGAATTCAAAGGATGCGGCGGTGCGGGACAAGGCACGGAGCGAGATCACGCAACTTTCGCAGGAAACAAAGTTTCGTGCCTCCGCCTTGCGCGCGCTTGTGGTGGATGCGGTGCGCAATATGCAGACCCATCGCGCAATCACTTTGGCTGCGGAATTGGACAACACGCCGGATCGCCTCTTCAGCGACCGGTTAATGTATCTGGAGGTCCTGCACCTGATGAGAGCGCCGGAATTTGAAACGCTCCTGACAAAAACCCAGGAGCAAGCGGCGCAGACCCCCGATGAAGTCCTGCCAATGCTGTATTGGATGAACAACAACAACATGGCGCTTCTCGCAAAAGATTGGGCGCTTGGCTTGCCCAAGGAAACCACAGCCACAGTGGGCGTCCGCATTGAGATCGCACGTTCTTTTCTCACGTTTGGGGATTGGAGAAAGCTGCGGTTTTTCCTTGCGGATGAAAAATGGGGCGAGCTCGATTACATCCGCTTCGCATTTCTGGCCCGGTGCCAACGGGAAATGGAAAAGCGCGAAACCAATTTCAAGGCCGCCTGGGCTGAAGCCGTCACGGCGGCGGCGACCAACGGCGATTCGCTGCTGAAGCTCGCCGGGATGGCGACGCAGTGGGACTGGAGCGAGGAGGCGGCCGATGTGCTCTGGCGGGCGGTCTCCAAGTCGGACCGGTCTAGCGAAGCCCTCAATGCGCTGTGTCGGCTTTATTATTCAAAGCGGGATACGGCGGGCCTCTTCCGGGCTTATACGCTCTTGATTGACCGCAACCCGAACGACCTGGCCGCTCTGAACAATTTCGTGATTTTCTCGCTGCTCTTGGGCAAGGACATGCCGCACGCTTTGAATGTCGCCCGCGAAGTTCACGAAAAAGATCTCGCGAATCCAGTTTTCGCCTCGACCTATGCCTTTGCGCTCTTTCGCACGGAAAATAAAACCGAGGCGCTGAAAGTGATGCAAGCTCTCAAGCCTTCGGATTTGAGCGACCCTTCCATCGCGGCCTACTACAGTGCGATTCTCGAGGCCAACCGGCGGACCAAGGAAGCGCAGCAGTATCGGGAGCTTGCTCGCGATGCCAAGCTGCTTCCCGAAGAGGAAGCGATTTTGAATCTGGCCCCTATTCCCGTTCCCGCGCCGCCCGCGCCAGCGATTGGCGCCCCGGCCCAACCGACGCCGTAAGGGT
Organism: uncultured Spartobacteria bacterium; assembly: GCA_903928175.1. GTDB lineage: Bacteria > Verrucomicrobiota > Verrucomicrobiia > Chthoniobacterales > Chthoniobacteraceae > UBA695. Next base: position 6,862 of record CAIYQA010000379.1, read on the forward strand.
TATTCGCGGTCGCGCGCTCTCCATTCGCGGGCAGTCAACCCCCGAACCAGGAGGGTGATTTCACCCTTGGGCGGATGCGCGGTGTAATGCGTCAGGAGCTCGGCTGCCGGACCGATCCGGTATTCCTCGAACGTCTTGGTTAACTCGCGAGCCACGCAAAGCGGGCGCTCGCCCAGCAGGCGTGCGGCGGCTTCCAATGTTTTTGTGAGCCGATGGGGACTCTCATAAAAAAGGCTCGTATCCTGGCGGTTCGCGGCAGCTTCCAATTCGCGTTCGCGCCCCCCGCTTTTGGGCGGCAGAAAACCGCCGTAGTAGAAAGTATCGGCCGGGAATCCCGAGCCAATGAGGGCAGTAATGACGGCGCTTGCCCCCGGAAGCACGCTGTAAGGGAGCTTTTCCTGGATGCACGCGGCGAGCAGGCGCGCCCCGGGGTCGGAGATGCCGGGCATTCCGGCGTCGGAGATGATGGCGACAGTTTCGCCACGCCGGAGCCGCTCCATCAATTCCTGGGTGCGCCGGGCCTCGTTGTGTTCGTGGTAGGAAACGAGCGGCTTCTCGATCCCAAAATGGTGCAGGAGATGTCCCGAATGGCGCGTATCCTCCGCGCCGATCACATCCGCGCTTTTGAGCACCTCCAGTGCGCGCAAGGTGATGTCGCCAAGATTGCCGATGGGGGTGGGAACGAGAAACAGCATGGGGGAAGTAAAAAGGATGAAGCGGAAAGTAAGAAGTGTATTTTTTGCGCGTTCTTGGTTCCTTGCTCTCCGCCAAAATCCCCGCCGCTTGCCATTTCCTAATATTTGCAAAAGATGGCAACAACTTCACGATGTAAGCATCGTGTTTAAGAGAGGGCAATCCGTCGAAAATCGCGACGTGCCGACACAAAAATCTCAGACCTGTTCCCTGCGTACGCAGTTCGGGAAAAATGTCGTCCGTTTGCGCATCGCAAAGGGATTGACCCAAGAGAATTTGGCCGAAGCGGCAGGCATCTCTACCCGGTACACTCAGAGCATAGAGGCCGGGAAATATTTTCCAACCCTCCGCACACTTTCCAAGCTTCGCAAAGCACTGGATACAACGTGGGACGAGATGCTGCGTGGGTGCGAGGGCTAAGAGGGCATTCCTTTCTCCGATATTGCGTAACGCCTCGCTGTCCGATGCTTTTCCAAATTCCAAAGTGGCTGCGCAGAACAGGCGATGCCGTCCTCAATCTCGTTTACCCGCCGCATTGCGCGATTTGCTTGTGCAAAACCCAAGCCGGAGAACACCTTTGCGCGGCGTGCCGCAAGGACGCGCCGGTGGTTCGCGCCCCGTTTTGCGCAACCTGTTCCTCGCCTTTTTCCGGCCAGATCGACGGCCCATTTATTTGCCCCAATTGTCGAGAGCGCCATTTGCACTTCGCCTGCGCCGTTGTGTGTTACCAGAGCCGGGGCGCGGTGCGGGATTTGGTGCACCGCTTCAAATACAATGGCAAGGTTTACTTGCGCAATGTTCTGATCGATTGGCTGGCGGAAACACTCAACGATCCCCGCCTGCAAGCGCCGGTGTGCGACCGCATTGTGCCCGTGCCGCTGCATTCCACGCGCGAGCGGGAGCGCGGATTCAATCAGGCGCGCGTTCTTGCGGAAGGGCTCACGGGCCGCAGTGGGATTCCGCTCGCCGACTGCCTCAAGCGGATCCGCTACACCACCACACAGACGATCTTTGACCGCGAGGAACGCATGGAAAACTTGCGCGGCGCGTTCCAAATGCGGCAGAGTGCGGATGTGCACGACCTTCACCTGCTGTTAATTGACGACGTCCTGACCACCGGCTCCACCGTGGACGAATGCGCCCGCGTGCTCCGCGAAGCGGGAGCCGCTTCGGTGCGGGTCGCGACAGTGGCGCGCGCGTGATGATGACGTACGAAGAATCCATCGCGTGGGTTTACTCAACGCAATCGGTCGGGATTAAGCTGGGACTGGAAAATATCTCGCGGCTGCTTGGCTGCCTTGGAGTGGAGCCTGCGCCGCGCCCCGGCTTGGGCCCGATCGTTCTGCACGTTGCGGGGACCAATGGGAAAGGTTCCGTTTGCGCGATGCTCGATGCGGTCTGTCGAGCGGCGGGTTTGCGCACGGCGCTTTTCACTTCGCCTCATCTCGTTTCGTTTTGCGAACGCATCCGGATGGACGGGGTTCCGATCCCGGAGGCGGCAATCGCCGAGGGGTTGACGCGCATCCGGGAACTGGTTGCCGCCTGGTCGCAGCACCCGACTTTTTTTGAGATCACCACCGCGCTCGCGCTCGCCTGGTTCCAGGAACAGCGAGCGGAAGTCATCGCGCTGGAGACCGGCTTGGGCGGGCGACTTGACGCGACCAATGCCATGACGCCAGCGGTGTCCGTGCTCACCGCGCTCAGTTTCGACCACCGACAATACCTGGGCGACACGCTGGAGGAGATTGCCGCTGAAAAAGCGGGTATTTTGAAACCCGGCGTGCCCGTTGTGAGCGCCCCGCAAGTTCCCGAAGCCGTTCGCGTGATTGAAGAAGCCGCCACGCGGTTGGGGTGTCCGCTTGTGTGGGTGTCGGAATCTGCGTCCTTTGCGGTGGCGCTGCCCGGCAGTCATCAGAAATGGAATGCCGCGCTGGCGCTCGCCGCTTTGCAGGCAGCGCGGGTGCCTGTTTCCCAAACCGCAATCGAGCAAGGCCTTGCCCAAGTGGTATGGCCAGGGCGTTTTCAGCGGATCGAGGAGGGACCGGGGGGGGTGTCGCTCGTTTTGGATGGCGCGCACAACGAGGCCGCCGCCCGGCGGTTGGTGCAGACCTGGAGGGAATGTTTTGGGGAGCAACAGCCGGTGGTTTTGCTGGGAATTTTAAGAGACAAAGACGTGGCGGCAGTCTGCGATGCGCTGGCTCCGCTGGGGGCAATGTTTGTCGTTGCGCCTGTGCACAGCATTCGCTCCTGTACCGCTGGGGAACTTGCGCAAGCGGTGCGCGCCGCCGCTCCCGCCACGCCGTGTCAATGTGCCGGGTCCGTCGAAGAAGGCCTCGCGATGGCCCGCTCCAAAGCCCGTGAAACGGGCCGCCGGGTGCTGGTCACGGGCTCGCTGTTTCTCATCGGGGAAACCCTTGCGCTATTGGAAGGCGCAAAAGCGGAACCGAGCGCCCAGTAAGCGGCGCAAAAAAAGAGCCGGGGATTGTGGCTTGCGCTCAACCCCCGGCTGCTTCTCTGGGAACCCTTTCGGGTTAATTTTTCTATCTGCTAGGGCGAAACGACAAGCCGCTGGGGCTTGCTTTCGCGATGCAGAAGCATGCCGCTCTCTTTGTAAGCTTTGAGCCGGAAATGCGTGGCAGTGGAAATGACGCCTTTGATCGTGCTGAGGCGCTCGGCAATGAAACGGGCGACGGATTGCAGGTTTTTTCCCTGGACGATGATGAGCAGGTCGTAGCCGCCGCTCATCAAGTAGCAGCTTTGCACCTCCTCGAATTTCGAGATGCGGCTGGCGAGCCGATCAAAACCGCCACCCCGTTCGGGGGTGATCCTGACTTCGATTACCGCTTCCACGGCACCGTTGCCGGTTTTTTCAGGGTCGAGCAATGCTTGATAACCGACGATGGTTCCGTCGCGCTCCAAGGCTTCCAAGCGTTTGGCCACCTCGGCCTCCTTCATGTTCAAGGCCTTGGCAAGGTCGCCAAGGGAGGCGCGACCGTTGGTTTTCAGCAACTCGAGTAAAGGCTCCATATTTTAGTCTCCGAAAGTGATGCCGACAGCGCGCGCCATCTGGACCATCTGGCTGTCGGGTTTGACCAAACGGAGCCGATGGACGGCTTCGGAAATGGAAACCTCGGTGACGACGAAGTTCTGGTAGCTGACCATGTGGCCGAACTTGCCTTGCTGGATGAGTTCAACGGCTTTGACCCCGAACTGGGTGCCGAGAATGCGGTCCTTGGTGGTGGGGGCGCCGCCGCGCTGGACATGGCCCAACACGCAGGTGCGGGTTTCCTTGCCGGTGCGTTTGGCGATCTCGCGCGCAACCTGCTCGCCCATGCCGCCGAGTTTGTATTCGCCGGAACCGGTGACGTGCAGCATTTGACGACCGTCCTTGGGACGGGCTCCTTCGGCCACGACCACCTGGGTGCTGTGCAGGCCGGCGGCTTCGCGGCGCAGGATGGCTTCGGCCACGCGGTCGAGATCAAAGGGAATCTCGGGGATCAGGATGATGCTTGCGCCGCCGGCAAAACCGCCGTGCAGGGCGATCCATCCGGCATGGCGACCCATGACTTCGGTCACCATGACGCGCTTATGGCTGGCGGCGGTGGTGTGCAGGCGGTCAAGAGAATCGGAAACACAGGCGACGGCGGAATCGAACCCGAAGGTCGTGGCAGTGGCTTCCAGGTCGTTGTCAATGGATTTGGGAACGCCGACGGTATGGAAGCCTTCCTCGAAGAGTTGCAGCGAGGTGGTGAGCGAGCCGTCACCGCCGATGCAGATGAGCGCCTCGACCTCAAGCTTGGCGAGGGTGGCGCGGGATTCTTCGATCACGGCGGGGGGGACGGCCATCTTGTCGCCCGCACCGACTTTGGCCACGAAGTGCCCCTTGTTGGTGGTGCCCAGGATCGTGCCGCCGAGGGCCATGATGTTCGTGGTGTTCTTGCGGTTCAAGAGCATGTAATCGCCGCCGTTGAGGAGGCCTTCGTAGCCGTCTTTGAACCCAAGGACTTCCCAGCCGAGGGCGGTGGCGGCGCGTACTGCGCCACGTAACACTGCGTTGAGTCCGGGGCAGTCGCCGCCGCTTGTGAGGATGCCGATTTTTTTCATGATTTTTTATTTAAGGGGCCGTCCCAATGCCGCCCATTGATCGTAAAGGTTCCAGCCGATGTCAAGAAGCCGCTTTGCCTCATTGAACCGGTCGGTGGACCCGAGGACGACCACGATCAGTCTGCGCGGGGTGACGGTGTAGGAGTTATCCGGGTTTTTCACGGACTCGGGCGGGCGAGCTGCCGAGATGATAACGCACTCGCCTGCGCGGGCGCTTTTGCCGGTTTTCACGCCGTCAATGGCGTTGATCCCGAGCAATTCGTTGGTGTTGACCAGATTGTATTCAGTCGTTTTGCCGCTGGGCAGACGGCGGGCGATGCGGCGCTCTTTTTGTGAGACGTAGAAGCGGAAGGAGGAGCGCTTGAGCGCGGCACCGGTGAGCTTAACCAGGTCGCGTGCAGTGGAATACGGGGATTCGCGGACCGCGTCGAGCCCATGAGGATTCAGAAAAACCGTGTGGTTCATCTCGAGGTTGCGGGCGAGCGCATTCATCTGGCCTATGAAGAGATCGACCGGCTTGGAGCCGCTTTGGGTGGAGCGCTGGAGATCCCGCCCGACGTATTCCGCCAGGGAATAAGCCGCGATGTTGTCGCTCTGGATGAGCATGGCGTAAAGGAGATCGCGAAGGGAAACCTGGTCGCCGGGCTGGAAGCCGATGGGGTTGGCGGAGTCGATGGCATTCACTCCCGCGGGGATCGTGGCGAGGTTCCCCGGGTTTTGCTTGGTGACATCCAGCCAATCCAGAACCACCAGGGCGGTGGCAATTTTTGTGAGGCTGGCAATCGGGAGCTTTTTATCCGGCTTACGGGAATCGAGAAGATGTCCGGTGGTGGCATCGGCGATGGCAAAGGCGGTGGCTTCCTGCGCACAAGCGGGATGAGCGTACGTCAGGAGGCAGGTGAGCAGAATAAAAGCCGCGAATCGGTGGTGCATGGACAATGAAAGTCACGCAGGATGCACGTGCGGGGCGAAATAGGCAATGCCCGAGTTAGCTAATATTAGACGAATTTTGGCTATTCTTTTATCGAAGATGCTGCGCGCGGCGGATGTCTTCCCTATGAGCAAATCCGCGTGGGTTTGTCCGGCTACTCCGCCAGGCTCATGAAGAGATTGCGACCCTTGAACTTGATTCCATTGAGCTTTTCCAGGACATGAGGAGCATGTTCGCGGGCCACATCCACATACGTGGTCCTGGCAAGCAGACGGATCGCGCCGATGCATTCCTTGGGAATCTTGGCCAGTCCTGCAATGACGCCCACCACATCGCCGGGGGTGATTTCGTGGTCCCGCCCGGTGTTCATGGAGAGCCGGACCATGCCCGGTTCGTGGGAGACTTTGCTGGGCTCAAATTCCTCCTCGCGCGTGCGTTTGGGGCGCGCCTTGCCGATGCGTTCGCGCAGATCACCGGAATCGACAGGGGCGGCTTCGGTCGCGCGCTTCTTCTTTTTGAAAGTATCAAAGTTCGGTTCGGGCGCGAACTCCTGCCGCCGTTCCGGGCGCTCCTCGCGGCGGGGAATGGTGATCGCCACGGGCTCGGGCGTGCGTTCCCCGGCGGGGCGCGGCTTTTCGCCGCCCGCGAGGTGGATCAATGCGGAGGCGATGTCGGTGGGGGTGTGGCCTTGGTCGAGGAGTTGGTCGATCAATTCATCGTGGCGCCGGTATTCGCCGCCTTCGAGCGTGTCGCGGATCAAGTCATAAAACGCGCTGGTGCGTTTTTCCTCCACTTCGCTGGCGGAGGGAACGCGCGCGCGGTGGATTTTGCCCTTGGTGGCGCGCATGATGTTTTGCAGCTTCCAGATTTCGCGTCCGGCGACAAAGGTGATGGCTTTGCCGCTGCGCCCGGCGCGGCCGGTGCGGCCGATGCGGTGAACGTAATCCTCGCTGTCCTGCGGGAGGTCGTAGTTGAAGACCACCTCGATGTCGTCCACGTCCACGCCGCGCGCCGCGACGTCAGTGGCGACGAGAAATTCCAACCCGCGCTTGCGAAACTTCGCCATGACGCGCTCGCGCATCGCCTGGGACATGTCGCCGTGGAGTTTGTCCGCAGCGTACCCGCGCGCGGTGAGGTGTTCGGTCAGTTCATCGACCATCATCTTGGTGGCGCAAAAGATGAGGCCAAATTTGATGTCCTCGATGTCGATCAACCGGCAGAGGACTTCCACTTTCGCGCGCCGGTCGAGTTCGTAATAGACCTGCTCGATGTTGGGAACCGTGAGCGCCTGGTCCTGGATGCGGATGTTGACGGGATTGCGCGTAAAGCTCTTCACCAACTGCTGGATCGGGCCGGGGAGCGTGGCCGAGAACATGACGGTCTGGCGCTGCGGAGGCATCTTGCTCAAGACATTTTTGATGTCGTCGATGAATCCCATGTCGAGCATCCGGTCGGCTTCATCGAGGATGACCATCTTGATCTGGTCGAGCTTGAGCGTGCCCCGGTCCATGTGATCCATCACGCGGCCCGGTGTGCCGATGACGATGTGCGCCCCGCGCTGGAGGCCCTGGAACTGGCGCTCGTAGGATTGCCCGCCGTAGATGGGCAGTTCGCGCACGCCGCGCTTGAAAAAGGCGAGCTTGGAAACTTCCTCGGCCACCTGCACGGCAAGTTCGCGCGTGGGGCAGAGAATCAAGACCTGCGTGGCGCGAATCGTGGGGTCCACCAGTTCAATCGCGGGCAGGGCGAAGGCGGCGGTTTTGCCCGAGCCGGTCTGGGATTGGCCGAAGACATCCGCGCCGCCGAGAAGAACGGGAATCGCCTCCGACTGGATGGGCGAGGCCTCCTCGTACCCGACCCTGGCGACCGCCTTTAAAAGTTCAGGCGACAGGCCAAGCTCGGTAAAAAGTTTCTTTTGCATCCGGGCTTGTACGCCGGGGAGCGGGTGGATGCGAGGAATATCTCCTCTTACGCCTCCACCAATTCCATTGCCTCTTCCGCCGCCGCCTCGTCTCCGGCGTCCGCCGGCTTGCCTTGGCGATCTTTGGCGAGGAAGGTGTAAACGGCGGGGACGACGAACAGGGTGAACGCCGTGCCGATGATCATCCCCGTGATGAGCACGATGCCGATGCTGTTGCGGCAACCGGCTCCGGGGCCTTTCGCAAAGACCAGCGGCAAGTGGCCGACGACAGTGGCCGTGGTGGTCATCAAAATGGGACGCAGCCGGGTGCCTGCGGCTTCAACCACCGCTTGCAGCCGGGTGCGGCCCTGTTCCTGCAAGGTGTTGGCAAACTCGACGATCAAGATGCCGTTTTTCGCGATCAGGCCCACCAACGTAATCAGGCCGATCTGGCTGTAGATGTTGAGCGAGGTGAACCCGATGAAGGTGAAGAGGAGCGCGCCCGAGAGGGCCAGCGGCACCGAGCCGATGAGGATGATGAACGGGTCGCGGAAGCTGTTAAACTGCGCGGCCAGCACGAGAAAGATCAGGACGAAGGAGAGCAGCATGGTGAAGGTGAGCTTGTCGCCTTCCAGCCGGAGCTGGCGCGCGCTGCCCGCGTAGTCGATGGTGAACCCCTTGGGAAGGATTTTTTCACCCTCGCTTTCCAGCAGTTTGAGGGCTGTGTTCAGCGCGACACCCGGCTTGATGACCCCGTAAATGCGCGCACTGTTGAGCTGCTGGAAGCGTCCATAAGCGCGCGGCTCGGTGGTTTGCTTGATGTGGGCGAAGGTGGAGAGCTGTACGAGTTTACCGCCGGGGCCACTCACGTAAAGCTCTTTGAGTTGGTCGGTGGTGAGCCGCTCGGTGCGTTTGATCTGCGGGATGACTTTGGAGCTGCGTCCCTGGATGCTGAAGCGGTTGATGTAGTTGCCGCCCAGCATGGTGCCGAGGTCGGCCCCGACCTGTTGCAGGTTGAGCCCGAGGGAGGCGACTTTCTCGCGGTCGAACACAACCTCTGCCTGCGGCAGGTCGTATTTGAGGTCGGTGTCGGCAAAGAAAAACAACCCGCTCTCAACGGCTTTGGCGACGAGTTTGTTGGCGAAGTCCAGTAACTGCGCCGGTTCGGCGGTGGAGGCGATGACGATCTCCAAGGGGAACTGACTGCCGCCGGGAAGCGGCTCGGGCGTCATGGTGAGTAGTTTGATCCCGGGAACTCCCACCGCCTTGGCGCTGACGTCGCGCTCCATTCCCTGGGTCGTGCGCTTGCGCTGGCTCCACGGTTTAACGACCAGCCCGGCGAAGCCCGAGGTGGGCATGGTGAGCTGGAAGATGTGGTCGGCTTCCGGGAAGGATTTTAAAATATCGTGAATCTTTGAGGTGAAGAGGTTGGTCTGGTCCACGGTCGAGTTGGGCGATGCCTGGACAATACCAAAGATGATTCCCTGGTCTTCCTTGGGCGCGAGTTCCTTGCCCGAGGATTGGTAGAACCAGAAGATGGCCGAAACGACGCAAAGACCCAGAACAAGGGTCACCGGACGCCACTGGAGGCTGTTGCCCAGCTTGCGCATGTAGCTGCTGCGCAGTTTGTCAAACTGGCGGTTGATCCACGCCGCGTAGCCCCGGTCCGATTCCCCCGCGCGCAGGAGCTTGGAACACATCATCGGCGAGAGGGTGATCGCGACAAGGCCGGAGACGGTCACCGCGCCCGCCAGCGTGAAGGCGAACTCGCGGAATAACGCGCCGGTGAGCCCGCCCTGGATGCCGATGGGGGCGTAAACGGCGGCCAGGGAAATGGTCATCGCGATCAGCGGCCCGAGCAGCTCGCGCGCCCCGGTGATGGCGGCGTTGAACGGGGTGAGCCCTTCGTGCAAATGGCGCTCCACGTTTTCCACGACGACGATGGCGTCGTCCACCACAAGCCCCACCGAGAGCACCACCGCCAGGAGGGTGAGGAGGTTGATCGTAAACCCGAAGAGGAGCATCAGGAACGCCGCGCCAATGAGCGAGATGGGAATGGCGATGACGGGAATGAGCGCGGATCGAATCGTGCCCAGGAAAAGATAAATGATGAGGACCACCAAGAGGAGCGTTTCTCCCAGGGTTTTCCAGACTTCTTGAATGGCATCCTGGATGTATTTGGTGCCGTCATGGGGAATGGAGACGTCCATGCCCGCCGGGAGTTGCTTTTTGATGTCGGGAAGCTCGGCGCGCACGGCTTTGATCACGTCGAGCGCATTGGAGGTGGGCAGCACCCAGATGCCCATGAAGGTCGCTTTTTTGCCATCGAAGCGGACGTCGGCGTCGTAGCTTTCCGCGCCGAGTTCCACTTCCGCGATGTCCTTGAGGTGGACGATCACGCCGTTCTGCTGCCGGATGGCCAGTTGATTGAATTCCTCGGCGGTTTTGAGGTCGGTGTTGGCCACCAGATTCACGGAAATCATCGAGCCTTTGGTCGCGCCGAGGGCCGAGAGGTAGTTGTTGGCTGCCAGGGCGGCCCGCACCTCAGAGGGGGAGATGTTGAGGGCCGCCATGCGGTCCGGCTTGAGCCAGATGCGCATGGCAAACGTCCGGGCGCCAAGGATGTCGGCCCGCTGGACGCCGCTCACGGCGCTCAGCTTCGGCTGGACGACGCGGGTGAGGTAATCCGTGATCTGGTTGGAATCCAGATCCTTGGAAGAGAACGCCAGGTAAAGCGAGGCGAACCGGTCGTCGCTGCTTTGCAGGTCGATCACCGGCGCTTCGGCTTCCGGCGGCAGATCGTTGCGCACTTGCGCCACCTTGGCCTGGATTTGCGTGAGCGCCGCATTCGTGTCGTAGTTGAGCTTGAGGTGGACAAGGATGGTGCTGAGGCTCTGGGCGCTGGTGGATTCGATATAATCGATCCCATCGGCGCTGGCGATGACGCGCTCCAGCGGGGTGGTGATGAAGCCGCGCACGAGATCGGCGTTGGCCCCCACGTAAGTGGTCATGACCGAGACGACCGCGATGTCGCTGCGCGGGTACTGCCGGACGTTGAGCACCCGCGCGGATTGCACGCCGGCCAGCAGGATGAGCAGGCTCAGAACGGCCGCCACAACAGGGCGCCGGATAAAAAGATCGGTGAGTTTCATTGCGAAAAAAGAGGAGCCTCGCGGCTGGGCCTAAGTGTCCGGCGGGTTCGGGTTTTGGTCGTTGCCGGGCTGGATTTCGTTGTTGATGTTCACCGGTTGGGGCAGGGGAGCGCTGCCTTTGGTTTCCACAGGCTCGTTGCTGCGCAGTTTGAAGACCCCGGAGGTGATGACTTCATCCCCTTCCTTTAATCCGCTGAGCACGGTGATCTGGTCGCCCCGGCTCGTTCCCAGCTTCACGAATTGCTGGATCGCCTGTTTCTGCGGCTTGCCATCCTTCATCCCGCCTTCTTTGACGATGAAAATGGAGTCGCCATACGGGGCGTAGTTGATGGAGGAAGCCGGAAGGGCCAGGACTCCCTTCTGCTCGGGCAGGAGCAATTCCACATTCGTAAACATGCCCGCGCGCAGTTTTTGCTTGGGATTGGGCACGGTCGCCTCGATCTGGATGTTGCGGGTCGCCTCGTCCACCCGCGAGTCAATGGCGGTGATCTCTCCCTGGAATTCCTCGTCGGAAATCCCTGGCGCGCTGAGGCGCACTTTCTTGTGAAGCGCAATTTGGTTGAGGTGCTGCTGCGGGAGGTTGAACTCCACGTAAATCGGGTCGCACGATTGCAGTGGCACGATGGGTGCGCCCGCGTTGAGATATTGGCCGAGGTTCACTTGGCGGATGCCCAGGAGCCCGTCGAAGGGGGCGCGGATGGTCTTGCGTTCAATGATGGCTTGAACCTCCTCCATCGCGGCTTCGGCTTGGCGGGCTTCGGCTGCGGCGGCATCGTAATCCGCTTGCGGCGCCGCTTTTTTATCCAGGAGATCCTGTTTGCGGGCGAGGCTGACCTTCGCGAGATCGCGACGGGCTTCGGCGGCGCGCAACTGGGCTTCTTCCTGCTGGGTGTCGAGCTTGAGGAGAAGGTCGCCCTTATGGACCGGCTTGCCGGATTCAAAGGCGATCTCCGAAATGATGCCCGCCAAGTCGGTGCTGACCTGCACGCCGTTGATCGCCTTGAGCGAACCCACGGCGCTTAAAACCGGGTGCCAGGTCTGCCCTTTGGCAACGAGCGTGGTGACCGCCGGAGGAGGAGGCGCCATCTTGGCGAAAGCCTCCTTCATCATTTTGTTTTTGAATCCGTCCCAACCCGCGAGCGCTGCAGCGAGCGCCCCAAGGATCACCAACATGATGAGCATTCGTTTCCGCATAATATTAAGCTTTGATCGGTTGCGTTGAGGATTTCAGATTTGCGGACGCCAGGCCTTCCTGCAGTTTTTGAAGCAGGCGCACGAGGTCCTTGCGCTCGCGGTCACTCAACGGGGACATCACGCGCGAAACGCATTCAAAATAATCGGGAAGCATCCCTTCGATTCTGGCGTGGCCTTGCTTGGTGAGGCGAACATGCACCGCGCGCCGGTCGTTCTCATCCATTTGTCGCACCACCATGCCGTCCTTTTCCAGCGTGTCGATGAGCCCTGTCATCGTGGCGCGGGTGACTCCCGATTCCTCGGCGAGGGAAGCCGGGGTGATGAAGTCAACCCAAGGACGGTGCAGGAGCAGCATTACGGTAAAGCGCCCTTGGCTGATATTATGACTGGTCAGGAAATGGTTGATGTCCCCAAAAACCATGTCTCCGGTGCGCAGCAAATGGAGAAAAGCCTCGTTGGCCGTAGGTTCGAGAGCAGGGTAGCGCTCCGCGGCCTCAAGAAGGCATTCGTATTGCGGAAGATCTTTGAGCATCAAGAGCGGCATAAGCGGAAGAAAAAGTTAGGAGGCTGATAATTGCGCTCGTTAATTATCAGGATACTTACCTTTGTCAAGGATTTCGAGAAAACCGCTCGCCGCAAACCGTCATTTTTCGGGGACAGAGGGGCACGAGATTTTCCTATTGAATAACGGACGAAGACACTGGAAGGAGGCCCCTTTTCCGGGCTGAAAAAGATTGCATAAAAAGCGATTTTTTCCTTGCTTTTGCTGCGCATAAATACTTAACATTCGCTCAAGAGTAAGGAATGCAGTGAGCACTACGCAAAAAAACGCATATCAAAAAGTAATGCGCATCAGCCGTCAGGGAAGCACCCTTTCGGCTTTTGTCGTGTCTTTGTTGCTGGCGTTTTTCGCGGCACATTCGAACGCGGTTTTGCTCATTAATGACTCGTTTTCGGACGGAGATCGCACGACGCAAGCCTTGCCCGGCTCGGCGCAATGGTTGACCGGAGGTCCGAAATCCAACGTGAGTGTCAGCAGCTCGACTGGGATGACCTTCCGGGATGCTTCGGCCAGCAAGGCCACGACCATGACCTATTTCACGCCAACGGATTTGGCAATCGGAGCCTCGCTCTCGCTCTCGTTCAACTACAGCTTCACACAAGCCGCAACCGCCGACAACAGCTTCATGTTCGGCCTCTACAACTCCGGCGGATCGTACCTGACCAAGGACAGCAGCAGCTTCAATAACAGTATTTTCAACAACTACACCGGCTACGCCACCTCGGGCGTTTTCGGGACGGATCCTTCCGGACCGGGGCGCGACCATATCGAGGCGCGGAATCAGACCGGGCAGAATTTACTTTCCATTGGCACCTATACGGAGGGGACCGAATACAAACAGAGCGGGGCCGCGACCCCTGGCGAAATTTACAGCGCCAGCATGAAAATCGCACGCACTGCGGCCGGGATAACGGTGACAAGCCAGATCGGCAACACCACGATGACGCAGACCTACACGAGTTCGATGTTCACCAGGTTTGACGCGGTGGGCATCTTCTCGAACGGCGACAGCGGTTCGTTCACGATGGACAATGTCCAGCTTGATTACGTGGGTGCGCCAGAGCCTCCGGTTTTCTTTGCGCTGGGGCTCTTTGGGGTGGCGGTTTTTGGAAAAAGCTTCGGGCGCAGCATGCGAAAGGCGCTCCTGAAATTTTGGCCCGTCCTTTGGGTGCACCGAATGCGCACTGCAGCCCATTAGCTCTCTTCCCGCCGCGTCACGACAAATACGCGGTCGCGCGGGCGGACCTGTTCCCGGACGCCGAGCGCGACCTGTTCGCCGCGTGCGGCGCTTTGCCGTGCGGCGTGTTCGATCTGGATCGACTCGACGGTGAGCCGCACCAAACCGGTGGTGGGGCCTTGGATGAGCAGTTCGTCGCCTAACGAAAATCCGGCGTTGCGCACTTGGATTTCCGCCGCGCCCGCTTTGCGGTAATAGTTCACAACCTCTCCCACCAGCCGCTTGCTTTGCGTGGCGCGGCTGCCCCGGCCTGTGGTCCATTGGGCCACGGGTTTGCCCATGAAAAAGCCGCTGGAAAGGCCGCGATGATAGGCGGTGTCGAGTTTTGCGGTAAGCTCCATCTTGAGCGCCTCGAATGCCGCTTGGAAGCCACGCCGCCCTTGATTCTCGAAGTAAAAGTCCATGGCCCGGCGGTAGGCGGTGGTGACGGTGCTGACGTATTCCGGCGTGCGCGCGCGGCCTTCAATCTTGAGGCTGGCGATGCCGCTTTCCAGCAGTTGATCCAGGAACGGCATGGTGCACAGGTCTTCCGGGCTCAGGAGATAATTGCTGCCCAGCCGGAACGAGATTTCGTCTTCGACATCGGTGATTTTGTATTCGCGGCGGCACGGTTGAATGCATTCGCCCCGGTTGCCGGATTTGCCGAAACGGTCCTGCGAAAGAAAACAGCGGCCACTGAGGGAAACGCACATCGCCCCATGCCCGAAGACTTCGATTTCAATGCAGTCCGCTTCCGGGCCGAGTGTTTTTTTAAGCCTGCGCCGCATTTGCTGGATGTGCGCCAGCGAACATTCCCGGGCCAGCACGAAACGTCGGATGCCCAACGTGCGGTAAAAAAGCGCGAGGCTCTCCGAGTTGGAAACGGACATCTGCGTGGAAAGAAAAACCGGCAGCTTGAGCGTCGCGGCTTTTTGCACGACCGCCAGGTCCCAGCAGATCACGGCGTCAATGCCCGCATCCCGCGCGGTTTGCAAAATGCGCGCCACTTTCGGGAGTTCGTTTTCGTAGATGATCGTGTTGAGCGCGAGATAAGCGCGGGCTCCGGCACGGTGGCATTCTGTAGCGATGCGCTTCATCTCCCGGGGAGCGAAATTGCGGTAGTTGGCGCGCATGTTGAAGCCGCTGACGCCGAAATAGATCGCATCCGCCCCGGCCCGCAGCGCGGCACGCAGGCAGGCCCAGTTGCCTGCGGGGGCCATGAGTTCGGGTTTGCGTGGGCAGGATTTGCGGGGCATGAAAAAGCAGTCTCACGCAAAGCTGCAAAGGCGCAAAGAAAAAACGAAAGAGGGGTCTGCGCCTTCGATTGCAACCCTGTTTTCTCTCGTGCAATTGCGCTGTCTGCTTGTTTTAAGACACGTTTCCAGGCACTTGCGCTTTTGCCTCCCATCTTTATGATGTCCGGTGATGAAGCGCTTCCCGTTTTTGTTATGCCTTCTGGCGTTGTTGCGCCTTGGTGTGCCGAATGCGAGCGCCCAGGAGCAGATCGTTCGCGCCTGCGGAGCCGTTTCCGTGGCTCTGCCGATGGCGGAGGCCGTTCCTGTTCTGCGCAAGGAACTAAAGATAAATCTGATCTTGCGAGCCGGTGGAGGCACCGGGTTCGGGCTGGATGCGTTGGGGGAAAAGACTGCAAACATTGCGCTCTGCAGCAGGGAGGTGAGTGCGTTGGATCGGGCGGATTTTCCGGCGATTCAGTTTACGGAGTTTCCCATTGGAGTGCAGCTTCTGGCGATGGGTGTCTCCCGGGATGTCTGGGAGGGCGGCGTCCATTCACTCAATGCGAGCCAGGCCCGGGGGATTTACGAGGGAACGATCACGAATTGGCGGGAGGTGGGCGGCCCCGACCTGCCGATCCGGGTCTTTATGAACGAGCCGGGGCGCGGCCAATGGGAGATCTTTGCGCATTGGCTTTACAAAGAACTCAAGAAAGCTCCCGTCTGGAACGGCCCCAGTGTGAAGGAGATCCCGGAAACACGCAACATGCTGGAATTCACGACGGGGAGCTTTTCGTTGATCCCGCCGAGTTTTGCGGACAAAAAAAATGTTTTCTCGCTGGCCGTCAAGGACGACTCGGGGGCTTTGGTGGAACCGACCCTGGAAAATGTCCTCAAGGAGAAATACCCCCTGAGCAGACCTTTGGTGATGGTGATCAACGATAAACCGACGGGAGCCGTCAAGGTGGTTGTCGAATTTATGACGGGAGAACGGGGCCAGAAAATAGTGAAGCAGTTTGGCTACGTGACTTTGGACGAACTCAAGGACGCGAAGCAAAAGCAATAAAATGGTTTTTGCAGATTGGCGCGAAAGTTCTTGCTCCCGGGGATGCTTTTGCAGTATCCAATCCCGCTGAACCGGGACGTGATTGTCCTGGGCGCGTTGATGCGGGAATGCCGTGAAAATCGGCAACAGTGTCGCTGCTGTAACCGGATACGAAACCTCAAGGCCACTCGATTGTGAAATCGGGGAAGGCGGGGCGGTAGGATCGAAGCCGGGAGTCAGAAGACCAATCAATGCGCCAAGAAACCTTCGTAACAAAGGAACATCCTACATGCCGCACTCCATTTTATTTTTGAGCATCCGCGAACTTTCGTTCGCGTCGCATTTGTCCGGGAATTTTTAACGCGCGCCGCGCTTTCGGTTTCATGGACAAGCTCATTTTGGTAACCGGCGGAAGCCGGAGCGGCAAAAGCGCTTTCGCGCAAAAGATGGCCGAGGCGCTGCCAGGGCCGCGCGCTTTTTTGGCGACCTGCCCGGTGATCGATGGGGAGATGAATGATCGCATCCGCCGCCACCAGGAGGCCAGGAGTTCGCGCGATTGGCAAACGATTGAAGCCCCGATGGACCTCGCCGCCGGGTTGCGCAGCGCCGAGGGCAAGCCGGTGGTCGTTGTCGATTGCCTCACCTTGTGGGTGAATAATGTGATTTATGAAGCCGGGCAGCAGGGAAAAGTGGTTTCCGAGGCGGAAATCGCGGATCGCTGCGCACCGGTTCTCGAAGCGGCCCGCGCCCACGCCGGCACTGTTTTTTTCGTCACCAATGAAGTCGGCATGGGGCTCGTGCCTGAAACGCCGCTTGGGCGCTGCTTTCGCGATCTCGCCGGGCGGGTGAACCAAACCATTGCCGAAGCCTGCGATGAGGTGTTCCTCGTCGTGTGCGGACAACCTTTCCAAATCAAACCTCAAAATAAAACAACCCAACTCCCATGAGTCTTCTCGAAAAAACACTGCAACAGATCAAACCGCAAGACGCCGATTGCCGCGCCGCCGCCCACGCTCGCCTGGAACAACTCACCATGCCGCATTGGGCGCTGGGCCGCTTGATGGACCTGGCCGAAGACCTCGCCGGGATGACGCGCTCGATGCATCCCCCGGTTGCCCGCAAGGCTGTCGTCGTCATGGCTGGGGATCATGGGGTGGCCGCTTCGGGTGTGAGCCAGTATCCACAGGAAGTGACCGTGCAGATGATCCATAATTTCGTCAACGGCGGGGCAGGTTGCAATGCGCTGGCGCGCCAGGTCGGGGCGCAGGTGATCGTTGTAGATGCCGGGGTCGCCGGGGATTTGAGCGCCCTGGTTGAATCCGGGAAAATCATTTCCAAGCGCGTCGCTCCAGGCACGGCCAATATGCACACGGGGCCGGCCATGAGCCGCGAGGAGGCGATCCGCTCGGTGGAGGCGGGGATTGAAGTCGCGCTGTCGCTGGCCGATTCCATGGATGTGTTTGCGACTGGAGAAATGGGCATCGCAAACACCACTCCGAGCAGCGCGATTGTCGCCGCGTTGACATGCAGCGAGGTCGAGCAAATCACCGGGCGCGGCACGGGGATCGATGATGCGCGGTTGCAAAACAAAATCGCAGTAATCAAAGAAGCGTTGCGCGTAAACAAGCCCGACCCCACAGACGCTCTCGACGTGCTGGCCAAGGTTGGCGGATTTGAAATCGGCGCGATTGCGGGATTGATCCTCGGGGCGGCGGCGCTCAAGAAGCCGGTGATCGTGGATGGGTTCATCACGACTGCCGGGGCGCTGATTGCCCAAGGGCTCTCGCCTCTGTCGGTTCAATACATGATCGCCGCCCACCGGAGCGTGGAGCCGGGGCATTGCGCGGCGCAGGAGCGTCTCGGCAAGAAACCGCTGCTCGATCTCGACCTGCGTCTTGGCGAAGGCACCGGTGCGGTGCTTGCCATGAATTTGGTCGAAGCCTCGGCCCGCATCTTGACTGATGTGGCGACCTTCGCGGAGGCGTCCGTTTCGACAGCTCACTAGGATGAAGCGCCTCATCGCCGCCCTCCAGTTCCTCACGATTTGTCCGTTCGTCTCGCGTGTTGCGTGTGACGAGCGCGAAATCGGTCGCAGCACGCCGTGGTTTCCGCTGGTCGGTTTATTGATCGGCGCAGCGGTGGTGCTTCTGGATCGCGGCATGAGCGCGCTTTTCCCGCCGTTGCTTTCCAGCGTGACTGCGGTGGTGGCGCTTATCGCTGCCTCCGGTGGATTGCACATGGATGGGCTCGCGGATACTGCCGATGGTTTTCTGAGTTCCCGTCCGCGTGAGCGGGTGTTGGAAATCATGCGGGACAGCCGCACCGGTGCGATGGGTGTGCTGGGGATTGTTTGCGTGTTCAGCCTCAAAGTCGCCGCGCTCGTGGCCACGCCGAACTCGCTGCGCTGGCAGACGCTGTTGTTGATGCCGCTGGCGGGGCGCTGCTCCATGGTGCTGCAAATGGCGCTGCTGCCTTACGCGCGCTCCGGCGGCCTCTGCTCGCTCTTTGTGCAGAACGCGCGGCGCTCGGATGTAATCGTGACATTGATGGTCCTTGCCGCTGTTGGCTGGCTGGTTGGCGGTTTTTTTGGGCTTTGCGTGGCCGTGGTTTCGCTTGCGACGGTTGCCCTTTTTTCGCTCGCGTGCCGAAGCAAAATCGGCGGGTTTACCGGCGATACTTTGGGAGCGGGGTGTGAATGGGTGGAGGTTGTTCCCGCTTTGGTCGCGGCAGCTTGGTGGGTCAAATAGCGCAAAAATGAAGACGCATCCACACGGCGGCAATCTCCGACAACTGGCGCTCGAAGCCGGAACGAGCGAACTCCTCGATTTCTCTGCGAACCTGAATCCGCTCGGGCCGCCCGAATGGTTGCGCCCGGTGATTGCGGCGAATGTCAGCGCGCTTGTGCATTACCCGGACCCGGATTGTGCGGAGATGGTGGAAGCTGCTGCGCGGCATTACGGCGTGGCTGCCGCCGAAGTGATTGCCGGGAACGGCTCCGCCGAGATTCTTGCGCTGCTGCCGCGTGTTTTGAACAAGCCGCGTGCGGTCATCCCCGTGCCTGCCTATGTGGATTACGCCCGCTCGGCGGCGCTGGGCGGGATGTCCGTGGAATCGCTGCCCATGTCTGAAGCGA
>CAIYQA010000380.1 GCA_903928175.1 uncultured Spartobacteria bacterium
CGCCGGAGCCTGGTGGAAGCATGAAAATGCCTCGGCCATCGCACAACTCCGCGTTTTACGCGCAAACCACCGCTGGAATCCCTATTGGATTTCCCTCTCCCTCAAAGCTGCTTGATCAGCCAACACTTTCAATTGCACCCGGCAAACGTATTCAGGCCGATGTTGCCGGAGCTTCGGAGTTTATATGTCGAAGGGCTCTGTCTTGCTGCTTCTTTAGACTTATCTGGAGTTCCGGGTTTGAAGGAGCTTCGGTGCAGAAATACTGACCTTACTTATCTGGACCTTTCCGTTGTGCCAGAATTGGAAGTTCTCGAATGCAATGGCGATTCCTATGCGAATGAATGGGACGACAACCACCTCACTGAACTAGACCTGTCCGGGGTTCCGAGTTTGACGGAGCTCCACTGCGGGGACAACTACTTGTATGGACTCGATTTGTCCTCTGTTCCGAGGCTCATAAAACTTTTTTGCTGGGGGAACAACCTCACCAAACTCGATCTATCCAGTGTGCCAAGGCTGACGGAACTCTGGTGTGGCAGGGACTCACTTATTGCATTAGACCTGTCAGTCGTTCCTGAACTCACGGTGCTTTCGTGCAGTAAGAACCGCCTCACCAATCTCGATCTGTCTTACGTTCCGGGTTTGAGGGAGCTCCGGTGTGGGGATAACTACTTGAGTGAACTTGACCTACACTGCGTGCCGGAAATCACATTACTGGACTGCGAGAATAATCGCCTCACCAGACTCGACTTATCGCGAGCGCAGAGGTTGACGGTGTTGGACTGCGGCCTCAATCAAATTGACACACTTGACCTCTCTAACGTGCCACGGTTGACGAAGCTTGTGTGCTGGGGCAACCGACTCGCCGAACTAGACTTATCCAGGATACCAAAGTTGAAGCGGCTAAGTTGTGGCAACAATAAACTCACCAAACTGGATATTAGACCTATCGGCAGATTTGAAAAAATTTACTGTGATAAATCAGTTTGTGTCATTCAGCGCCCAGACCAACAATTCGAGGCATCCATTCAATATGATTGAAGCAGAATGGAATCTTTTTGACACCACAACGACCGGACTCCCAGCTTCGGCTTTCTAAATATGATGCCATCCACACCCGAGCGCCGAATGCTCCAGACTTTAATCAACACGGCGGTCGATGCAATCCTCGCACTCAAGCCCCGGAAGCCGGGGAGATTGCCGCACACGGCGCTCAACCCCAGCCGGGATGCGCTCGAAGAAATCCGCAAGAAGTTCTTGGCCGATCTCGAAGCCCTGAACGTCCCGGACCTGATCCCGAATCCTGAGAAGGAGTGGGAGAACATCATTGGCCGCGCAGAGGCGGCAGCAAAATGGCGCTAGGTCAACTCGACCTTCGTTAAGTTGGCCGCTCCTTCGACCGAATGGGCAGAGGATAGGATGAAACGGCTGCCATCTGCGCTCACAACGAAAGTTGAATACTTCGCACAAAACGAAGCAAGAGAAGGAATCCGACTCGGCCATGAGGAAGTTCCCCTTCGTCTCAAACGAAGTGACGAAAAACGACCATGGAAGCGGCTTTGAGGTCGCAATTATTTAGGAGTCGTTTCGTAGAGGCATCTCGATAAGATCATCCACCCTAAATTTGACTCTCCAATGATCACAGGGGAGTCGAAAATATTGGTTTAATATCCGCATTTTTAGCCAGCCCGTGTAGTAAGTCCACCCCATGATGGCGGCCATACAGCTTGTCGGAGGAAGCTTGTTAAGTTCGATTTGCAGCGCGGCCCTTACTTCTGGTCCTACTTTTCCTGTCCGCGCAGCCATCAATATCGACCTAACGCAGTCAGTGCTGAAAAACTTGGGGATAAAAAAGTCCTTATGCAGTGGGTAAGATGGGCGGAACATCTCATGCTTGTCCAAGCAACTCATCCAAGCCACCAAGCAACCTAAGAGAGTCGGCATGTCAGGTTTTATTTTATGTTGGGTATGAAATTGCATGATTTCTATCGCCTCGTCGAAGGAAAGCGCCTTTGTTCCCCAAACCTTTGAATCCTCACTCTTCCATGGAATCAATTTACTGAGGGCGAGACATGCAACGGTCGAACTCAGGACAGCAATAAAACGACGCCGGGAAAGGTCGATCTCGCCATGTGATGTAGTCCGCCCTAGAAGTGGCGAATGGGTCTGCCGGTCGTTGCGGATCAAAAGGATCGCCTTCATTTTTCCCACGGCAAGTTTGGTTTTCCGAAGTGGCCGTAATTGGTGGTGGCCCGGTAGATCGGTTTTCGCAAATCGAACCGTTCAATGATTGCCCTGGGCTGGAAATCGAACTGTCTCGCGAACTCTTCTGCCAACCGATCATCACCCGTGCCGCGTGTATCGACCTTGATCGAGACTGGCTGCGCATTACCAAGGGCATAAGTGATCTGAATTTCCGCGCAATCCGCGATCCCATATTCTATGATCTGCCGCGCGACAAAGCGAGCAAAGTAAGCTGTGGTTCGCTCTGATTTCGAGGCATCTTTTCCGCTAAATGCGCCGCCGCTGTGGCGTGCATACCCACCATAGGTGTCCATGGCAATTTTACGCCCTGTCATCCCACATTCCTTCTCAGGCCCACCATCAATGAAGCGGTCTGTAGGATTGACGAATACCTGGATTCCACGATGGAGCCACTGGCCAAGCGCTTTTGGCAGGAGTTGCTCGGTCACAAAACTTTTGACATCTTGCCACGGGGTTTCTGATTCAATTTGTGTGGAAACAATCACGTCTGTTACCTCCACCGGCTTGCCTTGCTCATATCGGACGGAAACCAGTGCATTGCTGTCGGGACGCAACCATGAAACGGCCTCGGCCTTCCGCGCCTCCGCCAACCCGCGCGTCAATCGGTGCGCCAGATAGATTGGCAGCGGGATTAATTCAGGGGTTTCCTTGGTTGCAAAGCCGTAAACGAGCCTGTGATCGGACGGCGGGATTTGGTGATTCCCAATTCCACGCAAAATATCAGGGTTCATGGTCCTAATTAGGTTCTGAACGCACACAAGGTCTTCATGGAAGAACAAATCTGTGTAGGTATAGCCGATTTCGCGGATGGCTGCCCTTGTGATTGCTTCGACATCAACCCGACCGGCGGATATAATTTCTCCAGCTAAGACGACATGCTGATCATGGCATAACACGTTGCAAGCGACTTCGGCCTCTGCATCCTGTGACAAGTATGCATCGAGAATCGAATCGGCGATGAAATCGCAGACTTTATCAGCATGGCCTTCGGACACCGATTTGGACGTGAAGACAAATGAGTGGTCTGTCCGTGCCCTGTAATCTGCAATCGTCTGGCGCAATTTATCGGCAAAAAAAACTCCTGACGATGCAAGGTCAATGCATTCCGGCTTTTTTGAATGGGTGCCATGCCCGCCTGGACTCTCGTTGCCGCACTTCTTCTCGTGAGATCGATGATGTCTCATAATCAGTCTTTCAAGATAGAGAAGCGCGGCTTAGCGTCTCAAAAAGATTTGTTTGTGCGCATAGATTAGGTTTTGGTTGCGCACCAAGAGGAATGACGGATTGCCGCCACCCGGAGAGCTTTAGCTTTCGCGCCACACATTGCTGTGCAGAACGCGCATCGGGCCTTGCTGGCCCAGCCACCGTAAGGGTCTCCTTCCTTCGGTTGGCATCCCGTAGCTTTTTAGGCCACAGGAACTCCTGATGCTTACAAGAAAATAGGGAGGCTTGGCTTTCTTTCATTGTGGCTATTTTTCCCACGGCAAGTTTGGTTTTCCGAAGTGGCCGTAATTGGTGGTGGCCCGGTAGATCGGTTTGCTCAATTCCAACTGTTCGATGATTGCCTTGGGACTAAAGTCGAAGCGGCTGGCAAACTCCTTTGCCAAACGCTCGTCTCCGGTGCCCCGTGTATCGACGCAGATGGAGACAGGCTTGGCTACGCCTATGGCATAGGCCACCTGAATCTCCGCGCACTCCGCCAAGCCTTCCTGAACAATCTGC
>CAIYQA010000381.1 GCA_903928175.1 uncultured Spartobacteria bacterium
CGCCGGAGCCTGGTGGAAGCATGAAAATGCCTCGGCCATCGCACAACTCCGCGTTTTACGCGCAAACCACCGCTGGAATCCCTATTGGATTTCCCTCTCCCTCAAAGCTGCTTGATCAGCCAACACTTTCAATTGCACCCCGTCAACCGTTTCTTTTCCCACTTGGCGGGCAAGGGCGTGGCCGACACGCTCGCGGAAGCCTTTGTGCATGGCTGATCCGCTCTTTTTTACGCGCAGGAAGAGCCACTGGCCTCCCACCATGGCCAGCAAAGCCGCCAAGGCAAAAATGGGAGTCGGCTCCGGGGTCATGGGCGGCGCGCCCGGCACGATCAAATCCTGCATGATGGGGTTCACCGGTCGCAGAATCGTCGCCGGATGTTGTGCAAAAACCGATTCCACCCCGCTTTGTCCCGCCGCATTGACTTCGGCAATATAGGAGGCATACATCGTTTCCATTTCCGGCGTAAAACCCGTCCCGGATACCGAAAAACGTCCGCTGGCGGTCGCGCTCCCCACCGCTGTGCTATTATAAAGCGCGGCCCACAATGCCAGGCTCAACGCCGCGCCCTCGGTGTTGCTCGTGAGGGTGTTGCTGTGGCGATTCCAAATATAAATCGCGTTTTCAATGCCGCCCGTTGTGGCCCACGTGGAGGGATTCAATCCGGGTTCTGCGGCTTCGGGAGAGATCGGATCGAAAGCGGCGACCCCGGGATACATCAGCCCCGTCGGGCTCAGGCAAAAGGCGGCGAACGGCTGGTGCGTGGCGGGATTTTCCATGTTCCACTGCCCCACCCACATCCCGCTGTCATACCCTACCCCGCCGGAGTAATCGGTGGGATAAGCGATGTCAATTTGGCCGTTGCAGTCGGCATAACCGGGATTGACGTAGAGGTAATCAACGGATGCCCGCGCATTCACAGCCAGGAGGCTCGCAATTCCCAAAACGGCGGAAAGGGTGTTGAGTTTCATAGGACGGAGAAAGGAATCCATTTGCCCGGTTTCGGGTTTCGTTGTCTTTTTAGCGGTCCCACTCTTGCCGCGCGCGTCGCTCCCCTCTCCGGGTTCCCCTGTTCGTGAGGATTTTCCCGAATTTCAGCTTCTATTCCGGCAGGTTTTGACCATCTTATCCTGCGTTATGAACGCACACTCACTTTGGGACCGCTACACCGCGAACCTTCTCCGCTACGACGACCTGGGTTTCACGCTCGATATCAGCCGCATGCGTTTTGGCGACGCCTTTTTCGACGCCATGCAGCCCAAGGCGCAAAAAGCCTTTGCAGATATGCAGGCGCTCGAAGCGGGGGCGGTTGCCAACCCGGACGAAGGCCGCATGGTGGGCCATTACTGGTTGCGGACCCCGTCGCTCGCCCCCACCAAACCGTTGTGCCACACGATTGAGGAAACCAAGGCGCAAATCGCGCTCTTTGCCGCCGCCGTGCATTCCGGCAGCGTGAATGCGCCGGGCGGCAAAAAATTCACCGACGTGCTGGTGGTGGGCATCGGCGGTTCGGCCCTCGGCCCGCAATTCATCGCCGACGCCCTGGGCTCGGCGGCGGACCCGATGAAAATGCATTTCCTGGACAACACCGACCCGGACGGTTTCGATCGCGCTTTTGACGAACTGAGCGACCGCCTCTGCACCACCCTGGTGCTGGTCATTTCCAAGAGCGGCGGCACCAAGGAGACGCGCAACGGGATGGTGGAAACGGCAGCGGCCTTTGAAGAACGCGGGCTGGATTTTGCAAAGCACGCGGTGGCGATCACGGGCGAAGGCAGTGAACTCGACAAAGTGGCCTCCGAAGGCGGCTGGCTCAAGCGCTTCCCGATGTGGGATTGGGTGGGCGGCCGCACTTCCGTCATGAGCGCCGTGGGTCTGCTTCCCATGGCGTTGCAAGGCCTGGACATCGATGCGTTCCTCTGCGGCGCTTCGGCAATGGATGCCAAAACCCGCGTTCCCGACGTCCGCGCCAACGCCGCCATGCTCCTGGCCTTGATGTGGTATTACGCCACGAACGGCCGGGGGGAGAAGGACATGGTGGTGCTCCCCTACAAAGACCGCCTCGTGCTCTTCTCGAAATATTTGCAGCAGTTGGTGATGGAATCCATCGGCAAACAACTCGACCTCGATGGCAACGTGGTCAACCAGGGGCTCGCGGTTTATGGAAACAAAGGTTCCACCGACCAGCACGCCTATGTGCAGCAGTTGCGCGACGGGGTGCCCAATTTCTTTGCCACCTTTGTGGAAGTCCGCAAGGAACGCGATGGCGAGCCGATGCAAGTGGAGCCGGGGGTGACGAGCGGCGATTACCTCCAGGGATTCCTGAGGGGAACCCGCACAGCCTTGTATGAAGGCGGGCGCGATTCCCTTACGATCTCGATCCCGGAAGTAAACGCCGCCCAAGTGGGCCTGCTGGTGGCGCTTTACGAACGCGCGGTCGGGTTCTACGCCAGTCTTGTGAACATCAACGCTTATCATCAACCGGGAGTGGAAGCGGGCAAAAAAGCCGCCTCCGCCGTCCTGGAATTGCAAAGGCAGGCGCATGCCGCCCTCACACGGGAGCCGCAAACGGCGGCCCAGATCGCGGCGGCGCTCGGAGCCGATCCGGAAGCGGTGTTCCATGTGCTCACGCATCTCGCCGCCAACTGCCGCAAAGTGAAACGGACCGCAGGCCCCACCGCGGCCCAGGACTGCTTTAGCGCGCTCAGCTGATTTGATTCCAAATGAAAAACCCGCCGCTGCCGAACGAACAACTCGTGCCCTTGGAGCGCATATCGAAGTTCATCCGTCAGTTGACGCATGACGTCCGCAACGGCTTGAGCGCCATCGACCTGGAAACGGCGTTTATTGCCGAGATCGCCACCGACCCGGAAGTGCTCTCGGAAATCCGCAAACTGCGCGAGATGGTGGCGGAAACCGCGAAGATGTTGCGCACCGTTTCGCAAAACTTCCAGCCCGTAACAGCGCACCCCATTCCCTGGGCCGCCACCACCGTCCTGGAGGAATTGGGCAAGCAGTTGCAAGCGGAGTTTCCCGAAGAATTTCCGACTGTGCTATTGGAAAATCAATTCGGAACGGAGACGGTGCAAATCGACCTCAACCAAACGCTGGCGGCAATCTTTGCGGTCTTGCGCAACGCCTTCCACTTCCGAAAGGAAGGGACGCTCGTGCGGCTGATCGGGAGGGTGCAGGACAGCCAGGCCGTTATGGAAGTGCGGGAGCCGAAACAAACATTGCAAAGTGAAACTCCGCCCGAGCAATGGAGCGCCGAGCCGTTGCATTCGACACGCCCCGGCGGCTACGGGCTGGGGCTTTACCGTGCCCGGCAAATCGCCGAAGCCCAGGGGGGAACTCTGGAGACCACCTTCACTGGAAGCGAATTGGTCACACGGATCACGTTACCGGGGTAGCAACGGCTCTCCAGTGCCGTCCACGGAAGGGAGGGCTCGATGTTAACCCATCACAAAAAGAGCGAGGGAGAGAAAATACTCATCATTGATGATGACCGGGCGGTCGTGGCCACGATGGGCGGCTGGCTCGGGCGGCAGGGCTTCAGCGTCGCCTCAGCCAGCACCGCAGCGGGCGGCCTCACTGCCCTCACGCGCGAGGAACCCGACGTGGTGCTCCTCGACTTGGGGCTCCCGGATGCCGAGGGCCTTGAAACCCTCGACGAAATTCATTCCCGCCAGCCGCAGGCCACTGTCATCATCGTTACCGCGCACGATTCGCTCGATAACGCCATCGAGTCGATCAAGCGGGGCGCGTTTCATTTTATCAGCAAACCGTATGTGCCCGAGGAACTGCTCTCGCTCGTGCGGCGCGCGGTCGAAAAACGCGAACTCATGCGCGAAACCGCAAAACTGCGCAGCCGCGCGGAACTTCTTACCCGGCGTCTGGAAGCGGCGGAACAGCAACTTGCCCCCTCGTGCCCCAGCGGGCTCATGAAAGAAGTGGAGGCGCTCATCTGCCGCGTGGCTCCGACGGATGCCAATGTGTTCCTCATCGGCGAAAGCGGC
>CAIYQA010000382.1 GCA_903928175.1 uncultured Spartobacteria bacterium
CGCCGGAGCCTGGTGGAAGCATGAAAATGCCTCGGCCATCGCACAACTCCGCGTTTTACGCGCAAACCACCGCTGGAATCCCTATTGGATTTCCCTCTCCCTCAAAGCTGCTTGATCAGCCAACACTTTCAATTGCACCCCCCAATCATAACAGGGGGAATATTCTTGACGCTCCGGGGGCTTGAGCCATGATAAATTGCAACTATGTTAATAGGTGCAATCCGCATGAAAAAGCTCCTCCCATTCGCCTTCGTCACTGCGCTCACTCTTTCCCATCCCGCATTGGGTCAAACCGCCACGACCAACCCGGTCGGAGCCATGACCTATTCTTTAGCGGCGACCTCGTCGTTAACGAATACCTATATTTCCGTCCCGCTCACAGATTCCCCGATTTTTTCCGGAGCCGTCGCGTCGTTCGGGTCCACAACCGTCACGTTTTCGGGGACGCCCTTTGTTGCCGGAGCACTCTCCCAGTCTGGGTCTCCCTATTTCCTGCGGTTTCAATCCGGCGCGCAGGCCGGACGAACCATGCTGATCACCGCCAATACCGCAGACACGGTGACGGTTGACGTGACCAACAATTCCGCCCAAACCACCAACCTTGACGCATCAGGGTTTTCTGTGGCGGCGAACGATACGGTTCAGATTTTTCTGGGGGACACACTCGCCAGTTTTTTCGGGAGCGCCACTGACACAAACGGTTATCTGACCGGAGTGGCGCTCAAGGGGGCGGCTAGTGTTCTCTCGGCCGATACTGTAAGCATTTACAACAGAATCATGGCCAGGCAAGACGCCTATTTCTTCAGCACCACGCTGGGCTACTGGAGATCGAGCGCCTCTACGACCAATCAAAACAATTTGATCTTGTATCCCGATACTTCGTTTGCAATTACCCGCCGCAGCGGCCGACCTGCGCTTTCGTTTACCGTTTTGGGTGATGTTCCTGTGGTGCCCCCAAAAATCAAAACCGCAGGAGGCAATCTGCCGGTTTATGGATCCAATCCTTTCCCGGTGGACATGACGCTGGGAACCCTCAATTTGGCAAACTGGACAAAATCGAATTCCGTGCTTTCTGCCGATACCATTGCCGTTTACAACTCGACCCTCGCGAAAATGGACGCGTACTATCAAAAACTGGATGGCACATGGCGCAAATCGGGAGATACATCGACGGATCAGTCCTCGTTCGTGCTCCCTGCCGGTTCCTTTGTTGGTTTTGTGAAGCGCGGGAGTGTCTCGGGATCTTCCTCGTTCCTCTCAGCAACGCTGCCCTACAGCTTTTAAAAAAGGGCATCGCTGTCTCATTCCAGCGGAGCGGCAGGGCAAACCCATTTTCCAATGCTTTTTCTTGACTGTTTTCCGCGAAAAATATGAAGTGGCTGCATTCTTTTCCCCTGATTAAAAAACACCTGTTCATGAAAAAAATCGCCCTTCTTGGAATCGTTGGTTTTTTAAGTCTCGCCGCATCCACATTTGCTCAAACCACCTGGACCGATGGGGCTTTCGATCAGATGTGGTCATCGACGTCGAACTGGAACCCCGGCGTGGTTCCCGGACCCACAACGGCTGTCCAAATCGGCACCCAACCCACAGGAAACCAGATCGGCATTGATACCGGAGTAGCCACTACCGTGGCATCCATAACTTTCAATAACACGCTCACCAACTCGGTCGATATTGCTCCTGTTGCAACAGAAACGCTGCAAGTCAATGGAGCGATCACGAACAATTCCGCATACACCGATTCCTTTTCCCTGGCTGTTTTCGCCGGAGCGAGCGCCGTGTGGTCTGGTCCCCTCTCCTTCACGGCACAGGCAGTGATTGGAACAAATACCATCACCCTGGCCAACGCGATTACTTTTTCCTCGCTGGCATTTGATATTACCAATGCAACGACCTTCGGCCATTTCCTTGGCGCAGGAACAGCAACAGTGACAGGAGCCACCATTAACATCGGCGGCACTTACACAGGACAGGCTGGCGATCTATTCCACTTCACTCCCGGCGCCTTCACCGGTGCGACCTTGGGAACACTGCCAAGTCTCACCGCCGGCCTTACCTGGAACACCACCAACTTCACCTCCAATGGAACCCTTTCGGTTCAAAGCGTTCCCGAACCCGCCACCTGGGCATTGTTTGCCACGGGATTGGCTGCGGTGGCGATCATCCGCTCCCGGCGTGTCAGCGCTTAGCTTCGGCCCTGCCATCGTTGCACTTGAGCCCCATGGAGTATGGGACAGGAATACACCCACGTTTCCAGGCAAGCTGCCACGAGGCTGTGAAGCCAAGTGACTGCGGTGTAGATGGGGGTTCCGGGGAGCGCACGCGTCTCGCGTGTTGGCCGAGGCGTCTCGCCTCGGCGAACTTCTCCTCCGGGGGTTGCGGCGGGGCAAAACCCTTGATACCGCATCCTTAAGATAATCAGACTATTAAATTTTGGCAGAAGAGTTTGCTTGATCGTGCAGCCAGGGGCGACCAACCAAAGAAAGCGCCAGCGAAGCATCCTCCCAGAAGCGGCGTAAACCTGGCGGCAACCCTTGACGGAGTTTATCAACGCTCTCAAAGAGAGCGTTGGCAAATCCCTCACCCTCCTTAAGCACATCCCAATCCTCCAAAACTTACCTCACTATGAACCCGCCATCCCAACAACAAGCCGCCTAAATCTTACCCCTGTCACTACCCCCCAAATTTTACAGAAAAAATCTCGCGCGGCCCAAGTTTGCGTCCTTGGGGCGAGTGACGAAGGATCCCATCACCCAAGGTAGGGTTTTACCCCATTGTGTCCGTATGGTTGACCGAATTATTTTTACATTATGAATGCAATTGAAATGAGACAAAACAGGTCGTTTGCAATGTTGGTATTTGTGATAATCTTGGGCATCGGCGCTGCTTTTGCCTACGCCAAGTATCGAGTTGGGGATAATTTTGACGCCATGGGGATTGGGATATGCACCTTTGTTATTGCCGTTGTCGTTTCTTCGGCGATTCAGGTTGCTGATCAGTGGGACAAGGCGGTGATATTGCGTCTGGGTCACTTCCACGCCCTTCGGGGGCCGGGACTGTTTTTCATTATTCCGGTCATTGATGCGATTCCTTACTGGATCGACACCCGTGTCATCACGACGGGGTTCAAGGCGGAAAAAACCCTTACCAAGGATACGGTGCCGGTGGATGTGGACGCCGTGCTGTTTTGGAAGGTAGTGGACCCAAAGAAGGCGGCACTGGATGTGGCAGACTATCGAAGCGCCATCAGTTGGGCCTCCCAAACAGCCCTTCGCGATGTGATCGGAAAGACCATGCTTTCGGATATGCTGGAAGGCCGGGACAAAATCAGCAGCATGTTACAGAAAATTATTGATGAGCGTACTGAACCCTGGGGCATCACCGTCATTTCCGTGGAGGTGAAGGATGTTTTGATTCCTTCCGGTTTGGAGAATGCGATGTCCATGCAGGCCCAGGCGGAAAGAGAGCGCCAGGCCCGGGTGATCCTGGGTGATGCCGAGCGACAGATAGCGGAGAAATTTGCCGAAGCTGGCAAAAGCTATGAGAACAATCCCATAGCCTTTCATTTGCGGGCCATGAATATGCTTTATGAGGGCTTGAAGGAGAATGCCACGATTGTCATCGTTCCCAGCACCGCCGTGGAATCCATGCAGCTTGGGGGGTTGGCCGGAATGACTGCGCTCACCATGGGGTTGGGCAAGGAAGGGGCCAACGGACCCAAGGCCGACGAACTCGTGAAACAAGAATGATCCCAATGAACGCTTGTTGCCACCTGCTATCGCTTTCAGGTTTCGGAGTCGCCGACTGACGAAAGTGGCGGGACTCAAGCCCAAAAAGAAAGCGCCGTGAAAACAAGTCCCCTTGCCGGAAAACAGGCACCGCTTGGAATGTTGATCGATGTGCCACGGCTCGTCACTGCCTACTACACTGAGGCGCCTGATCCCACGGTGTCGGCGCAGCGCGTGGCTTTTGGCACCTCCGGGC
>CAIYQA010000383.1 GCA_903928175.1 uncultured Spartobacteria bacterium
GCATCAACGTCTCTCCGCAACAGGTGAAGGTTGATTATGTGCGCAGTTACCTGCCGAAAGATGAAACCGCCCAGCAAAAAACAGGCGATGTCGCCCACAGCTATGTCATCCAACCGAAAATCAGCCATGTGTAAGGCGTTCTTCAGCCCTTTTGTTCTTCTTGCCGCTTTCTTACTGATCGGGAGTGGAGCTCAGGCGCGTGAGGAAAACCGCGGACATCGTGCGCCAGGCGCTGCTAATTTTTTTAACGTCAGCGTTCCCGCCCATCCGTTTGATTTGATCCTGGCCCGCCCGGAGAAGAACTCGGTCACCCTGAGCGTACTGTCGTATCAGGACATGGAAGGCTTTGTGGCTTACGGCACCCAGCCGGGAACCTACCCCATGCAGACGCCTGTGCGACAATTCAAGAAAGGCGAGCCGGTTGAAGTGATCCTCAGCGGACTGCAAGCCAACAGCCCATATTACTATCAATTCTGTTCGCGGCCGCCCGCCGCACCGCAATTTACCAACAGTCCCCAATACACTTTTCACACCACGCGTCCCCCAGGCAGCAGCTTTGTCTTTACCATGACGGCGGATGCGCACCTGGACGAGCACACGAGCCCGGAGGTGTATAACCGGACACTGGGCAACATCCGTGCCGACAAACCCGATTTTCACATCGACCTCGGCAACCTCTTCATGACCGATAAACACGTCAGCCGGGAGGAGGCCGCCGCACAATATCTGGCGCAGCGCTATTATCTTGGACAAATCGGGTGTTCCGTCCCGGTTCTTCTCGCGTTGGGCGTCCATGATGGGGAAAACGGCAAGGATGACGACGGCACGGGCGACTGCCTCGCCGTCTGGTCCAACCAGATGCGCAGGAGCTACTTTCCGAATCCTGTTCCCGACGGTTTCTACACCGGCAACACCGTGCCGAAACCGCCTTCCGGCCTGCTTCAAAACTACTACGCCTGGGAATGGGGCGATGCGCTCTTCATCGTGCTTGATCCCTTCCGGTATTCGGTTCGCCCGCGTGGCGGCGGCGGGGATGGCTGGGGGTGGTCTCTCGGGTTGCCGCAGTACCAGTGGCTCAAGCAGACCCTTGAACAGAGCCGGGCCAAATACAAATTCGTCTTCCTCCACAACCTCTTGTGCGGGGATCAGGCGGCGCGCGGCGGGGTGGAAGTGGCTGCATTCAACGAATGGGGCGGCAAGAACGCGGACGGCAGCGATGGATTCAAAGAGCACCGCCCCGGCTGGGACGCCCCGATTCACCAATTGCTCGTACGCAACCACGTCGCGGCAGTGTTCAAGGCGCATGATAATTTCTACGCCCAACAGGAACTCGATGGGATTGTCTATCAAATGATCCCGCAGCCGAGCTTCGCCGGAAACGACCGCATCCGGGATCTGGAAACCTATGGTTATAAAAAGGGGACGTTTCTCGGTAATTCGGGGCACGTTCGCGTGAGCGTCGCCCCCAACAAGGTGACCGTGGAATACGTCCGCTCCTGGCAGCCCAAAGACGAGACGCCAGAGCACAAGAACGGGGAAGTCGCCCACCGCTACTCCATTCATTAGGAGGCGATCCGCTCACGATTTACGGAGATGGCGAGCAGACGCGCGACTTTATCTATGTCAAAGACATCGTCGCGGCCCTCGCCTTTGCAGCGACCACCCCCGGCGTTACCGGCGTGTTAATGTCAACTATGGCGTGAGTAAGCGGATCCA
>CAIYQA010000384.1 GCA_903928175.1 uncultured Spartobacteria bacterium
CCGGAGCCTGGTGGAAGCATGAAAATGCCTCGGCCATCGCACAACTCCGCGTTTTACGCGCAAACCACCGCTGGAATCCCTATTGGATTTCCCTCTCCCTCAAAGCTGCTTGATCAGCCAACACTTTCAATTGCACCCTGCCGTTGACACAAACATCCCCTTTCTATAATCTCTCTCACCAATCTCCCCCACCTGATTTTAACGTTTTTTGGCCAAACAACGGGCCAGCCTCAATACTTATCCGCTCATTGAAAGAAACTCGCCGTCCTCGGCGGGATGTTTTTTGGATTGAGATGGAGAAAAACCTAACAAGAAAAGAGACATGATGAAAAAGCTAAACAACATAGCAAGGCTTGCATTTGCTGGCACGCTATTGGCGCCGATGTTGACTGTGCATGCCGCCGCTATGCCACCCGTGAGCGGCAACCCGAAGATGTCGGCCCGGCCAAACGTCCTCTTGATCTTGACCGATGACCAAGGCTACGGCGACCTGCGCTCCACGGGCAATGACAAGATCGACACCCCCACGCTTGATCGACTGGCCACCGAAGGGGCGCGCTTCGATCGCTTCCATGTCAGTCCCGTCTGCGCCCCGACGCGGGCGGCCCTGATCACCGGACATTATCCCTCCCGGTGCGGTGTCTATTTCACGGTTGGTGGGAGTGAAATCATGCGCTTGAAGGAGGTGACCATCGCCCAGATGCTCAAGCCGGCCGGATATTCCACCGGCCTCTTTGGCAAGTGGCACAACGGCGAGGTCTATCCCTACACCCCCAGGGGCAAGGGCTTTGACGAGTTCCTGGGCTTCTACGGCGGGGACATCAATCTCTATTTCGACCCTCTTCTGGAGCACAACGACCAACCGGTGGAATGCAAGGGTTACATCTCGGATGTGTTGACCGACGCGGCCATGCAATTCATGACCGCCCACCGCGACGGCCCTTTCTTTTGCTACGTGCCCTACAATCTGCCCCACAATCCCCTGCAAGTGCCCGACCGGTTCCTCCAAAAGTACCAGAAGCGGGGGCTGAGCATGTTTTTAAGCAGCATCTACGGGATGGTGGAAAGCATTGACGAGAACGTCGCGCGACTGCTGGCAAAACTTGACGAGTTAAAGATTGCCGACAACACGATCGTCATCTTCCTCAGCGATAATGGCCCGGCTTCCAAGCGCTACAACGCCGGCATGCTGGGCGAAAAAGGCGGGATCGACGAAGGCAGCACGCGGGTGCCCTGTTTCATCCGGTGGCCGGGCCGGATCAAGCCGGGCACGGTGATCAAGCCTATTGCCGCGCATATCGATGTGCTGCCGACGATCGCCGAAGCCTGCGGGGTCAAGACCCCGGAGGGGGTGAAACTCGACGGCCGCAGCCTGATGCCGTTGCTGACGGGCAGCAAAGAGCCGTGGCCTGAGCGCACGTTCTTTACCGATATCGGCGCGGCACGAACGGATCGGTGGCGGATTGTGTTTCGAGATGCGAAGGGGATTCAGGATGACAACTGGCCCATGTGGCTAGCCAAGGCGAAAACCGAGCTCTATGACATGCCCGCGGATCCGGGCCAGGAGCACGATGTAGCCGCCGAACACCCGGAGGTGGTCAAGCAACTTACCGACGAGTTTAAGGCCTGGAAAACCGATGTGGGGCCTCACCAGAATGTTCCGCCGCTGCCGGTGGGATACGCGGAAGCCCCGCGGGTTCGATTGCGGACGGATGTGGCCAATGTCAAAGGGGTGCCCAATAGGAGCGGCTACTTAGGCTACCGCCTGCCGTGGGCCAACAAGGACGGTTCCATCGAGTGGAATTTGGACGTCGTCAACGGAGGAGAATACGAGGTTCGGCTGATCTACGTGTGTCCGCCGGAGGACCTCGGGGCGCAAGTGAAGATGGAGGCCTGCGGACGCTCGATTACTGCCACGGTGGATCGCCCGGCCGATCCGACTCCCCGGAAATCGCCCAATCCGCGCTACCCGGTCGAGATGCGCAACTGGGCCACCTTCCCGCTGGGCACGCTCAAGCTGGACCGCGGGCTGGCCACGCTGAGGATGACCGTGCCGGAAATACCGCACAAGCAAGCCTTCGAGATGATAGGGGTGGAGTTGGAGCGAAAAGGAGCGGCGGGGTCGAGCGCGCACTTGGAAAAACGCAATGCGAATTGGGGCATTCTTGCGACCGAAATACCGGATTGAACAAAGACTGAAAAAATCCAAGAACGATTTATAAGGGTTGAAAAACATGAAACTGAAAGATTTTGCGAAAACAGCCTTCGCCCTAGCCTTATCAGTAGGGCCGTTGCCGGCATGGGCCGCCAGCGCCAAAAAGCCCAACATCATCATCGTCCTGGCCGACGATCTCGGC
>CAIYQA010000385.1 GCA_903928175.1 uncultured Spartobacteria bacterium
AAACGGTATTTTGCGAGGCTATAAGCTGACGGCAACCAGCGTTTTGCCTTGTCCGCGTCTGAAACGATCAAGATGAAGCAACTCATCGCCTCCGGTCGAGTAAGGATTTGGACACCGCCAACGGTCGACCGTTTGAATTGGAGGAGAGGCGAATCATCGGGAATGGAATGTCTTGGGACGGGGGGCCACGCAGTTTCAATAGCGTGAAAACTATCCGGAAGCTATCAAAAATGGGGTACAAGCCTCGGATTCACATTCCGAACGATATCCGAAGTGCCGCTACACCCGACAGCATGATTCCGCGTTTTGGCATCCAAGGCCACCCACGTCGCAAAACGTGTTAACCACTTCCGGCGCGGAACAGAGAGCGGAGAGAGGAATCGCCCGGTTTCGGGCGCGGGCAGGCGGAAATCGCCCCTATCCGACTCTCGCGGTTGGAAATAGAGAAAATGGGGAAATCCCGCAAGTCGCGAAGAGTAAAAGAGTTGTGGCGATTCAGGGGAGACTGATGCCTGTAAACCAAAGACGAGCCGTTTCCGCACGCGGTGGGAAATGGCTCGAGCGGGAGGATTCGAACCTCCGACCAATCGGTTAACAGCCGATCGCTCTACCACTGAGCTACGCTCGATTTTCAACCCGATGGGATTGGGAGGCGTATTTCTACGCGCCCTGCGTCAGTTTGCAAGCGTTTTTTCCACTTTATCCGCCTCGAATCGCCTCCCTTCACGCTCTCCAAAAAAATTTAACCGATGCCGTTGACAAAAAAATGTTTTCCAGACATTGTTTCTGCCCCTTAAAAGGCATCCTTAGCTCAATTGGTAGAGCACGTGACTCTTAATCACTAGGTTCTGGGTTCGAGTCCCAGAGGGTGCACCATAACCCGCTCATTTCGAGCGGGTTACAGCCGAAATAAAACCTAAACCGGGGCAAAAACCGGGGCAAATTTGAGACTAATTGGCACGATTTTGCGCCACTTCGCAGGGTGTTTTGCATCTCAAATCGATTGGCTGGGCTGGAGGCCCCGGTCTGTCGTCGAGTTTCTTTCTCTGGCATTTCCCGGCGACGCGCGATCATGGCAGTCCACAACGCGCTCTCGTTGGTGTGCAAGCCGACAAATGAAATAATGGCGATTGTGAGCTGATCAACGCAAACGTCGATTGGCGATTGCTCCTGCCGATGCGCGGGGGAGCGAGAGTCTCTTCGGTCGTAGTGCCCGTCCGCTGCGCATGTAGGTCAAAACTCATCCGCCTCAATAATCGTCCCTGGCAGCCTGTCGGACTTAATCCCCATCCAACCACAGTCGGCAATAGGAGCTTTCCGGGCGGAAGTTTTGGAAATCGAAATTTGTTTGGGCGGTTTTGGGTTGGTCTGATTTTTTTAAATACTATGTCAATAACCACTTTCCGCTTCATAACCGCGATTTTAGCGATTGTTTTCTGCGCCACTGCGGAGGCAGAAACGACGGGAGTCGTTACCTCCAAGGACGACCAAGGACAAAGCTATAGCGTGCAATTCTACGGCGACCTTGCCCGAAAAGAAAACTTGCGTACCCTTTTTCCCTCCGCCAGAATGCCACCCGTTCGAGGATTGAACCCATCAATTTTTGTAGGAAACGTGGGGAACAAAAATGTATAAACACCTCGTAATCAGATACTTAAATGCCCGATGGTGTAATGGCAGCACAGGTGACTTTGACTCACCTAGTCATAGTTCGAATCTATGTCGGGCAACCACTCTTTCAGTGACAAAGCGAGCGCACCATTTGGGGTCAATGGTCTACACCAAAGCAACGGTGTTCAGAATCAAGGGGTAAATGAGTTTTGATTTCAAGAACCGGTTGATGGGGGCTGCGCGTCCCCAAGCCCCGCGCCGCTCGCCGCGGCAGGCGTTCAGGGGGAACAGGTTTGAGGGCGAGGCTATGGGTGGGTTGCCACAAAACAACCCGAAGCGCCATTTTTCAAGAGGAGGTTGTGGAGGACAAGGAGCTTACGCATAACGGCTGGCCGCGAGCACTATCGTGCCCGTTGGCGCGCCATTTTCGTCCTGCTCGACCGCGCATACCGCTTGCTCGCTCACGAAGCCGCTGTCGATGAGCACTTGCGCCACCGGCCCCGCCGCCGGAGTCACCGCTGCGAGCGTCGGCACGAGTTGCTCTTTGTCGTTGGGCGCGTCGCTCACTCGGTTCGCCCACGATCAAGCGGCTCTCGATCTCCACGGCGGCTTGCGCGTTGTAGGACTGCTCGAAATGCTGGCCGTTGCCCGCCTTCATGATCCGGCTTTCCTCATCGGTGAAGTTGTATTGGCCCTTCGGGCCGGGGGTGTCATCAGGCGGTTGCGGTTCCTTGCCGCGAGGCTTACCAGTTCGATTTGCGATTATAGCGAGAGGACATATTCAACCAAATCGGCTCGCTCCTGCTCGCCGAGCTGTGAGGTCAAACCATGTGTGTCATTTTTGTTAAACTTTGTCATTGCATCCATGATCGTCGATGCCCGTCCATCATGCAGGTATGGAGCGGTACGCCAGACTTCCTTTAAGGTCGGTACGGTGAAGGATTTGTTGATATCCATGCCGGTTCCGGTGCCAATATTGTAAAGTTTACGACTGTAAAATAATGGTGGCTGATGACATTCGTTGCACCCGACCGAATCGAAGATTTTCTTTCCCCGCTTCGCCGACTCACTCAAGCCCCCGTTCACGAGATGCGGACTGGGGACTGGCTTCAGAGATTTCAGATAGGCGTCAATGGCTGTAGCAACGGATTCAGGGGCAATGCTGAATTCGATGTGGTGGAGTCCCGCTCTAACCGCTGTTTCCGCGGTATCCCGCACCCCGAGCCACATGGCAGGAGGGCTCTGGTGTGCGAGTAAAAGACTTTTTACATTTTTAGGATTCCCGATCCCGTCATTTAGCAGATCCCAGTTCAAACCATCCACGCGGGCATTGCCCGGGTGGCAGCTTGCGCAGCTCTGCCATTTTTGGAAACAGAGATTCGCGTCGTTAAAATACATCTCCCCCTCGCGCTCCTGGCTCATCACAGTTTTCGGACCAAGGGCAATAGAACAGACATCGGGACTCCGATCCGGTGAAAGATTGACGATTCCCAGGCTGTCGGTGAAATACTCGGCGGTGTAGGCTTTGTCGCCGATCACTGCAAGGCCTCGCGGACCGTTCCCGGTCAGTTTGATCCGCCGCCGTAGATCGTAAAGGAATGAGAAATCGGTTATCGCTTCGTTTGAGTATAAATTGGGATTTGGTGCGTTTGAAGCGTCGGTTTTTTCGAGCTTCGCGTGGAGAGCTGGGCGGTCGATCAAGCTCAATTCGTGGGTTCCTGCGTGAGTAACACATAGGGAGCGTCCGTCCGCCGTGCAGGCGACGCTCCAAGGGTTTGCCGCCCCGAGATCCACATCATCCAGTTCCACGGTGGCTACAAGTTTGCGTGTGGCAACCTCAATTACGCTTAAAACACTGGTGTTCATCCAGCCTCGTTCCAACTGAGTTGCCGGAAGCTGGTAATGTCCCAGGGTGTGAGCCACATAGACGTAATGCCCATCGGGTGATACGCAGATTCCATGAACACTAGTGCTGCCACTGGGCAGATGGACGGTTGTGACCTCCTTGGATGCGGTATTAATCACAGAAACGCCGGCACCGACGTAGTCGCCAATCGCGGCCCCGGTTGGCAGCAGATTTGCTACGAAAAGAGAGAGGCCGTCTGGTGTGATTGCCGCCGCCACCGGTTCGCGTAGAACGGGAATCCTGGTGATTTCCTTGCCGGTTGCCGTGGCGATTGCGGAAACGTTATTGTTAAACTGGTTGCACACATAGAGAATTTTCCCATCCGGGCTGAGCACCGGAGCCGTTGGGGTGTGTCCGGCGAAGATCGAAGGCTCCACCTTGCCGGTTGCCGGATGAAAAACAAAAACCTCACCCCTTGGAGACTCCAGTGTGACGTAAAGTGCGCTTCCATCGGCAGCCGCCGCCACTCCCGTCGGCGGCAGGGGGAGGGAAATCGATCCGGTGATTTTGCAGGTGGCCAGATCGAATACGGCAATTTTTCTTGCCCCGGCTTCCGCAACATAAACAAGTTTCCCATCACTGGAGGCGGCAAGCGCCAGTGGCGAAATGCCTTCCACTGACCGGGAGCCATGAGGAAGAACGATCAAAAGGAGGATTGCGATGAGGAAAATGGAACCGCCCAAAACTGCTTTTAGGATTCGGGTTCGCATGGATTGTTTATTCTCTGGCATGGCTGGTTTCATGGTGATTTTTTTTGACGTGTATTAAACTTCTGCGCTGACTGGAGTGACATCCCGGGGCTTGGCGCGCCATTCCGTTGAGGAAACGACTCTGGTTGTGGAGAGTTTGGTGATCATTCGTTGTGACAGTCGCCAAGGCCTATCTCAATGGGTTGAGGCAGATGGCGGCATCGGGTCGGCAACCTCGTGACCGTATGCCTGCACCTCGGACAGGGCGCACCAGCCAGGCGGTTTTTCCTGGACCAGATCCGTTAGCTCAACCCAGCTTGCCTTGCGTTTTTCAAAGGTAAATGACTGCGATTCCTTTACCGCGCGTAATGTGATCTTTTCCGTGGAGCCGTCCGAGAAGAGCAGTGTGGCGCTCGACCAAACTTTATCGTGCGGAAAGTCGGAGCGGACGGTCAACACCAGTTTGTCAATCTCCACCAACCGTCCGAAATCGACTTTCCACCAGAGATCAGTGCGTTGGTCCGGGCCCCAGGATTGATCGGGCCAGCCGCCGTGTCCGCCTTTCCCTGTCGAACCGTCGATGGCATTGCGTGCGGCGAAAACCGGGTCCTCCCGGCATTCGCTGTTCGTGGTGGCGTGCGGAAAGAACGTCGATAGGCCGCGGACGTCATAAGGGTTGAGGGCAAGATTGCGTTCGGTCGCGATCTCTGTGGCGGTAGCCGGTCGGACGCTTAAAGCAGGCTTTCCACCCGTAAACGCTTTGGGAGGATAAGATCTGGCCTCTTGGGGAGAGAGGGGCACAGGAAACTCAATCCGTCCCTCCGGGCTGTAAACAAGGGATTCAGGCAGTTCCGGACTAAGTCGGAGCATCATGTAAGAAGGGCCTGTGATTTCGATCCGATCCCCTGGCTGGAAGGGGCGTTCAAGCGCCACGCTGTTGCCTGCGGCGTCGATGACCTTGAGGCTCACCGGCGGTTGCGGTCCGTTTTGCGCGGTCAGCAGGGCTTCGATTCCTGCGCGCTCCATCTCCTGCATCTGTCTCCGTTTCTGCAAATAGCGGTCGTACTTTGCGAACTCGGTCGGACTCCAGGCAGCGGCTTCCGTGTAATCGCCGCAATAGGGAACGAGGAGGTCGATCCAACAGGCGATTTTGTCGAGTTCCTCTCTGGAAAGCTGCACGTTTTTGTGGCCCTTTTCCAGCATCCCAAGAAGGGAACTCTTGGCGGACCCCGCGAAGTAAGGCGGGAGCATGGTCGGAATTGATTGGGCGCCGATCCAGTTCACAGAAACATTCGACTTCCCGAGATTTGTCAAATAGAGGTAAGCATCGCTCCAATGGCGTTTCGATCGGTGATAAAGAGTGGAGTCGCCCAGAAGACTGAACTTGTCGGATGAGGCGGCTGGCCCGGGCGTTTCTGACGGCTTCACAGCGGGGGTGGCGCTTGGTTCCATTTCATTGGCGGGAACTTGCGCAACCGGGTGACGCTCGTTGTGGCAACCGACACACTTCCGGTCGAGGATGGGCTGGATTTCCCGTGAAAAGCTAAAGGGTCGCGCAGGGCCGTAGAATGGTTTCAGCGATTCCGCTCCCGCCAACGCAGCTTGAGTGGTTTTGCGTATGATCGGGGCCGGAGCATTCTTGTTTTCATGACAGCCGACGCAAGAGGCATTCTCTCCGGGTTGAAGCGTGGACCAACTTCGCATCGTCTGCACGACGTGCCCGTTCTTGTCCAGCGCCTGGAAATAAAGCGGCGTGCGGGACGGAACCCGGAAAAATGCGGAGCCGTCTTCGTACACCGTGGCTTCACCAAGAATGATTTTCGGGTCCCAACTGCCATTGTTAATGGAAGGCGGGGTGCTGACCATAGCGCCACCGCCCGGCCCTCGATTGTCGTTGGCACCAACACCTGCGGCCCGGTAGTCAAGGGCTACCACCCGGAGGCGCTTGACGGCGCCTTTCTCAATGCTGGACCAAGCCGCGTCGGCGTAAATGTTTTGCATGAAATAGGTGCCGGTGTTCTGCCGGTAATCAACCAGGCTGGCTCGATTAAGAGGAGGCTGCCGGGAAGCGAGGAGGACGGCCTGATTGCAGGAAATCAAAGGGTCGGCGGCCAGCATCTCCCTGCGCCCGCCCTTTGTCATGAAGTAAACCTTGAAGCGCGGCATCTCGGAACGATCTTTCTTCAATTTGGCGTCATGCCATCCCAGGGGATGGTAGGTAACAAGGAACGTGTCCTCGCTCAGCGGATAGGGATATTGAAATAGTTCCCCCGTCTGTCCATAGGCATCAATACGTTCCGCCACGGTTTTCCGAACGGGCGCGATCAATTGCACCCCGTCGGCCTCTTGTCGCCCCTTGGCGGGGTCGATCTCGGCCAGTTTGCCTGTCTGCATGCAGTGGTGACCGCTGAGAATCCCCAGAACTTTTTGCGTGCCTGGGATTCCCCGTGCATGAAGAATCGAAGTTGGGAACCAGGAGTTATTGCCGTAAAACTCTGTTTGCCCCGTTCCATCGGGGTTCATCTGGAAGAGCGGCTGGGGAAATACCTGACCGCGATCACTATATTCCCAGCGCGTATAGATCACCCGGCCATCATCGAGCACCGTGGGAAAGTTGTCGTGCACTTGGTCGAAGGTGAGGCGGCGCAGAAACTTTCCGTCCCTATTGCAAGTATAAAGATTGCTAACCTCCGTCCACCAGCAATCGACGGTTTGCACGCAGCGGGTGGAGTTAAACAGAATATCGCCGTTGGGCAGGTAGGTCCCCTCGTAGTCGGCGAACCCCAAGCCAAAGGTTAACTGCCGGATTTTCCCGCTCTCAACCTCCATTTCATAAAGGTGGTAGTCATCCTTGAGGTCGGATTTTTTCCAGGCAAAGAGAATGCGCTTGCCATCGTAGGAAACAGCCGGGTCGCGGATCACCCCCTGGTCGTCTTTGAGCAGGGTGCGCACCCGGGGCTCAGCGCCATCCATCTCCAGGAGGCAAAGCGACGAGCCCGGGAGAAAATGCCCCTCAGATTGAGCATCGCTTTGGCCTTCGGTGTAGGCGTAGTGGGAACCTCCCATGTTGTAATGTTTGGTGAAAACGATGGACTGTGGTTTGCCCATGAGCGGTTTGAGACGCAATTCGCGCCGCCGCTGGCAGGCTTGCTCGTAGAGGTTCAGCCATTGCGCGTCGTCAGGCGGCAGCGCCTTTGCGCCCAGTTCATTCAGCTTCGACTCAAAGGCTATCTTGTCGCTGCCCCAGTTCAACCACATGACGGATCATAGAGCTGGTGATCTCCGCCGTCTTGCTCTTGTCAAACCACTGGCTGGCTCCGTCTCCCGCGTCCTGCAACAGCCAGTCCCACTGCATCGGAAAATCGTTCTCCATCCTGTCGAGAATATCCTGCGCCGATCCATTGCCGGACGCCAGAAGCGCCTCGCGCGAGGCCTGCATGGTCAGCGCCCATTCCGGCTTTTTCACATAACAGGCGGAACCCGCAGTTTCAGCCGTAGTGGTCAATG
Organism: uncultured Spartobacteria bacterium; assembly: GCA_903928175.1. GTDB lineage: Bacteria > Verrucomicrobiota > Verrucomicrobiia > Chthoniobacterales > Chthoniobacteraceae > UBA695. The sequence continues at coordinate 7,714 of CAIYQA010000385.1, forward strand.
GAGCACCAAGAGGCCCGGCGGCGGGAGCGGCAAAAAGCGGACTGCTACAAAGAGACAGGAAGGCCAACAGTATCTGCAATTGTCGGGAGTGCATGGATTAGGTGAATCTGAGTTTTAAGGTCTGGGGGATGATCTTGATTCCCTTGATCGCCTCAAGGGCTGTTCTGGATTTGGATGGTGTCTGAGGCGTTCGTCTTTCTATTTTTATTTCCCCCCATAGAAGAATCCGGTTGTCTGGTTATTCAATCATTATGTTTCTCATTTTGTGGTTTCGAATCAGAAAGAGAGGAGAAATTCTTAAAAACTCACTCCATCATTCAAGGCTTCTCCAGCCGCTCGCGCACCCAGCAGGACCGGCACTGGCAGCCATTCTTGGAGCCCCGCCCGCAGGTGCCCTTGATATCCTGAAAAGGGAGTGGCTTGATGCATGCTTCGACCAGTTGGCGCATCCGCATGAAGCCCGGATCCTGTTGGGATTGCCAGCGGACCGGCTCTTGTCCCCAGCCCCCGGCGGAGGTAGCCAAAGGCGCCATCAGCACGCGGCTTTGCAAAGGATCGGCAACGTTCAGCAACATTTCCGCCGGCTCCGCCTGCCAGGGCCTGCCGGTGAGCTCGGCCACGGCGGCGTGTAACTCAGCCAGCCGGGCCGGATCGATCTCGCGATCTTCCGCCCGGTTGAAGGAATAGTCGCCGGCATAAGGCACGTTCAGATCCATCCAGGTCGTCAGGCGCTCCCATGACTCCGGGTCCAGCGCAACCCCATGGTGACCGGCTTTGAGCATCGGCGCCAACCGGCTGGAGTGGGCGACATAGGTGAACGGCTTGCTGGTGATCGATTCGCCTGCGTAATCCATCTTGCCGATCAGTTGTGGCCGATCCAACAGATTCTGGTAGGCCGCTGTCGCTTTGAGCCGCGCGCCCCCTGGCCAACAAACCGTCACATCATTTTCCGGTGTTTTTTTGTACGAAGTGCCGTATGAAAGCGGCTGCGAGGTCAAAGCGAAAAGGGCTTTTTCCGATCGGCTCTTGTCCGGGCCATGGCAGGAGATGCAATAGCGATCCAGCACCGGTTGAACCGTGCGGGCGAAACTGAAGCCTCCGGGATAATTGGCCCAGAGCGGCGGGCGGAGCTGTTGGAGAGGGGGCAGGCGAAAACCGCCCCGATTCGCGGGGGCCGCACTCCGATTCTCATGGCAGCCCACGCAACTGGCGGTCTCTCCCGGCTGGAGATAGACCATGCTGCGCATACTCATCACGGCCATATTGTTGGCGTCGAGGAGTTGGAAGAGCAGCGGGGTCCCGGCGGGGGCCTCGAAGAAAGCCGAGCCGTTCGCCTCGACAGGGACTGTCCCCAGCACCCGCTTGGGAGTTTCAAAGGCGTAATAACTGTTGGGGTTGTGGTTCTGGGCGGCCTGATCGAGAATCTCGACCACCCGCAGGCTTTTTACCGAGCCGCGGACGATCCGCCCGGCCCGATCGAAGCGGTTCTGATAGACGTCTTGAATATAGAACCGGCCGTTTTTCTCCTGGCTGGGGGACGCCACCGGGCGCGCCATCGGGCGGGGGCGTGGCTGAATCGGAATCGGGGAACAAGCGTCGAATTGCGCATCCCGATAGACCAGTTCCCGCCCCCCCAGCGTGTCGGCGAGATAGATGCCCCACCGTCCCCCCTGATTGCCAGATACCAGGAATATCTCCCCGGTGAGCGGATAGGGCATCAAGTAAGCACCGCAGTGCGCGTCCATGGCGGGCGTCGCCTGCTCCGGCTTGTCCGTCAAAGCATAGGGAAAGCCGAAGGGATAAATGCCGTTTTCATCCGGTTTCATCTCCCGGTTTTTAGCCAGAAACTGCGAGGTGTAGTATTCCGGGAAAGGCACCTCGGGGGTCAGCATCACCAACGGCTTCAGTCCATCCACGCCGAGTTCGGGGCGAATCCGAATGATCGTACCCGCTTTAACATTGTGGTGTGCTGTGGCAGTTGCGATTAAATCTTTGGTGCCCGGAATGGGCCGCGCATACATGACCAGGTTGGGATCCAGGGTGTTGTTGCCATAGACGTACGCCGTGCCGGTGCCGTCGGTATTGATCGCCCAAAGTTTATGCAGGAACATGATATTGCGATTGATGTATTCCCATCGCGTGTAGAGCAGTCGCCCGTCCGGCAGCAGAGTCGGGTTGTATTCGTTGAGCTCGCCATAGGACAGGGCATGCAGGTTGGCCCCGTCCGCATCGCAGCGGTGCAAGACAAAGGCCGGATTGTAGCGCGCACCGTAAACACAGCGCACCGTGGTCATGACCCGGGTCGAGGTGAAGGCAAACCCGCCATCGGGCAAATAGCATGGATCCAAGTCCTCGATGAAATGCGTAGCTCGTCCCAGGCGGGGCTCCATGGGATCGCGACCGGCGCCGGTGATTTGCCGCAGTCCTTGGCCGTCGAGGCCGATTTCGTAGAGGTGGTAGGTCTTCTTCGCCAGGTCCTCCGTTTCGGGGGCATAGGCGAAGGCTACCTTGTCGGCATCGAAGGAAAGATCGGGCCGGAACGAGGTGACGCCGGGCGGCAGCTTGTCTTGGGCAAGATAGCGCACCGCCGGCTGTGTCTTCCAATTCCGCAGCACCGCGATGCCGGGGACGGGTCCCTGGTGGTTGCCGGCCAGATACGCGTCCACCATATGGCTACAGTAGGCTTGGGGAAAACCCTGTTTGGCTGGCACTAAGTTGGCGTTGAAGAGAATGTCGTTAAACTGAAGGGCGGGATGCGAGAAAAGGATTTCGCGCCGCAGCGCCCGGATCTCTTCGATCGAAACGGGCTGCTGATTGCGGTTCCGCTCAACAAGCTGGAGATACTTGGCGCGCAACTCGGGCCGAGACGCGCTCTTTTCCACCAATTGCAGGGTTTGCTCGGTGAAGGCCAGCCACTTTTCGCACTGGGCATCCCCCGCCGATGCCATTCGCGGTGTAATCAAAACGGCGACACAGGCCAAAGCCATGCCGACGAGAATGGGTCGGAAGTTGGTGAAAATTCTCCGCCGCTCATTCCGAGCGCAGAAAGCGGCAGTTATCACTAGGCTCTCTTTCATCAGGCTCTTTTTCTTGTTAGCTTTTCCTGCAAACATTCGCGATTGGACGAATTCGGTTGCTGGTTATTCAGGTTTCTCATTTTGTCGTTCTCCAATCAGAACGGATTCAGTGATTCTTTGAC
>CAIYQA010000386.1 GCA_903928175.1 uncultured Spartobacteria bacterium
AAGTTTTCCAGGTCCCCGGCGTTCCACCTGTCACGCAAATCCAACCGGCGTAACCCGATGCGGACGGAAGTTGGTTTAAAATGATATCCCCACTAGCATATGTGCCTGCAACGGGGGCAACTGTCCCTGACTGTATGGCATTGTAAAGCTGAAGCCTGTTTGTCTGCCCAGAAGCCAGATTTGGCGTAGTGACAAATATAGCTCCGGCAGAACCCTCTGACCCAATGGTCATTTTGTCAGCGCCAGCAGTCGCTCCGACGTGCATGATGTTGAAACGGCCTAGGGGTGTTGCAGATTCCTCCCCGCCATAACTGAGCAGGCTGTAATAAATAGAGGGCGTCCCTGACCCGTTGTTCACTGACAAATAACTTTCGAGTCCCGCAAAGGTCGGCCCCAAATTGAGCGAAACATTGCAGGTGGTATCAGTGCCAGCCCCGACTATGGACACCAATTTAGTTAAATTGAATGTCCCTCCGTACATCTGCGGGTCTATTATTTTGGCGTCGGTGGTAAGCCCCACCTCAACAAAGTATTTTTCATGGTACGCTGCTGCGACATTGCTCGTAGCAATAAAGCAATTCCGAAAGCATGGGCTGATGACCGGCGTGGTTGTCGGGCCGTAACCGGCATTCACCCCGAGTCCGATGAACGCGAGTCCGTCAGCACCGGAATACCCCTGGAAATGTTCAAGCCAGGAATCGCTGAATATCGGAGCACTCGTTCCCTGTCTGATGTCGATCCCGTAGATCGAGTTAGTACCGTTGCCGACAAATTGCGAGTTTGTGATACGAGCCTGGCTGTTCCCGTCCAATGTGAGCGCTGTATCGTTCAGCACAGCATAAAGACCGTCGAACGTGTTTTGATCGCTCCGTGGACCGAGGTAGATGCCATACTTGGAGTGCATTGAGGTTACGTTTTTCCAGCTGTTCACATCGCTCTGGATACCCCAGAAGTTGTAAGCGAAGTGCTCAAAGCCTACATTCTCGAATATCAGGCTCCCCCCGCGCCAGTCCTGCACCCCGTAGGTGCCTGCGACGTAATTATCCGCGGCCGAATAGTCGAGTGGTGTCGTAGTTCCCGATGCTGTCATCCAGACGTTGCGGAAAATGACGTTACCCTGCCCGTCATAGTCCGCGGCATTCCACGCGTGCCCGTTGTCGGTGCCGAGTTGGAATAATGCCCCGCTGCCAGTGAAGATGATCTGCGACCCGCCGACAGACGCTCGGCCAGGGTAAACGCCCTCCACCGAAATCCCCGGTAGTGTGACTAAAATCGTTGCTGTCTCAGTGTAAGATTTATACGCCTGCAATTTCACCCTACCACCAGCAGACAATGCTGCGATTGCTTGCTTAACACCACCAGTCGCTGAAAACCATTCAGGTCGCGATTCTTTCAGTCCAGTAACCGCCTGACTAGCGCCAAAGCAACTATCACACCCCTCAAATTGCCCGTTGATTGCCACCGATCCTGAGCCGTTGAGCTGGCCGCCAGGGATGATCTTGATTGCGGCATTGAGCGTTGCCGGCACGGTGGACCAGGTGGAGGAGATAACCAACTGCTTACCTGCTGTTACCGCTGCGGCGTCGGCGAGCG
>CAIYQA010000387.1 GCA_903928175.1 uncultured Spartobacteria bacterium
GCCCGGAGGTGCCAAAAGCCACGCGCTGCGCCGACACCGTGGGATCAGGCGCCTCAGTGTAGTAGGCAGTGACGAGCCGTGGCACATCGATCAACATTCCAAGCGGTGCCTGTTTTCCGGCAAGGGGACTTGTTTTCACGGGGTGCCCTTCCCGAGATTGCTTTCGAGTTTAGCTACCTTCGCCAGACGGCGACGATAATGCTCCGCGCCGCTGAATCGTGCGGCAAGAAATGTCTGAACTGATTCCCAAGCGAATGCATGACCGACGACGAGACCTCCAAGAAAGATCAGGTTGAGGTCGTCGTCGACACTCTGTTGCGCGGAAAATGTTTCATGGATCAGGCAGGCGCGAACCCCTGCCACTTTATTTGTGGTCACCGCAAACTCTCGCAACATTGGATTGACCATGATTTACCCACATTCGTAATTCAACAGGGCAGCGCGCTTTGCCCCTCGCTCCAAACATATCCGCCTCTCAACCAGTTTCCCCGACCCCGTACTCGGTAGGAAACTCAGGGGGACAGGCAAGGGATCGGATGCGAACCTAAGTAGCCTCCACATGTCGCCTGAATTCGAGCGAAGTTGGAGTTTTTCTGAATGATATGAAACGGCGCGGGAGAATTACTTCGAGATTGCGCCGCCGCCAACGCCATGCCAGAGGAAATGGAAAGGCTAATGTGTTGGAAAATAGACGCTTGCAGAGGGGGGTAAACGGCGATGAGGCGGCCTGGAAAACGATGGGGCACCGCAATGATCGCCTCCAAATCCTTTCCGATTGCCTTGCCAGGCTTTTACCACAGCGCAAGACGGAAAAGATTGTCGCGGATATTTTTCCCCAAGTGGCCGCCCATGTCGGTGCCGATGCCTTTTTTAACTATCTCGCGGTTCCCGAACCGCACGGATTAGACCTCCTTACACTCGCCGGCATTTCGGCGGGTGCCGTGTGCAAGATTTGCGATGCGTGCTCTGGGGGTGCGATCCATTGCCTGGCTGCGAAAACCCGGACCATCGTTGTTTCCAATGACATCCAACAATCCAACGACCCGAAGTTGAGCCATATTCGCGCCCTCGGCGTTCAGACATGCCTTTGCATTCCGCTTCTTATCGGTGAGCGGCTTTTGGGCGTCCTTTCGTTTGCAAGTCGATCCAAGACTCAGTTTGCTCCCGACGAAATCGATTTTCTCCAGCTTATCGCGGGACACGTCGCCATTGCAATGGATCGAGCCCGCTCTGAGGAGTTGTTTCGCGATCGCGGGCAACGGCTTCAGATTGCGTTGGAAACCGCGAAGATGGGCATGTGGGAATTGGAGATCGGCAGTGAGCTGCACGTCCCTCTGACCGATGCGGAGTTGAGGAAGATAGCTGACACATGCCGTCCCTCACCGGAATTTGAGCAAATGATTGGGATTCAACCGGGTGGATTCCACTCTTCCCGAGATTGGGAGAGCCACATCCACCCCGAGGATCGTGAGCGCACCATCGAAGCGCTTCGAGCCGCAATTGGGGGAGAACGTCCTTACGACATCGAACACCGTTTTGTTTGGCCTGACGGAAGCGTTCACTGGGTTCACTGCCGCGGCAAGCTGTTCCAAAGTGAGTTGGGTGTACCGCAGCGCTTCATGGGAGTCTCGATAGACATCACGAAGCGCAAGCGCATAGAGCAAGCCTTGCGGGACAGCGAAAATCGCTACCGGGCGATTTTCGAAACCGTGGTGGACGCCATCATCACCATCGACGAAAAGGGAATCATCGCTGCGGTCAATCTTGCCGCTGAGAAACTCTTCGGCTACGGCGTCGACGAAATGATCGGGCAAAACGTCAAGATGCTCATGCCGTCCCCATATCACGAGGAGCACGACCAATATTTGGAGAATTACCACCGCACAGGCGTCAAAAAAATCATCGGCATCGGGCGCGATGTCGTTGCCTTGCGCAAAGATGGCTCCACGTTTCCGATCCGTCTCGGAGTCAGCGAGATGCGGATCGGTGGACAGCGCATGTTTACCGGGCAGGTGCATGACATCACCGAACGCAAGCGGGCAGAGGAGGCTCTCCTCAAAGCCAAAACAGAAGCCGAGGTGGCCAATCAAGCCAAGGATCAGTTCATCGCCATGCTTAGCCACGAACTACGCACCCCCCTCACTCCGGTGTTAATGACCATTGGCGCTCGCGAGACCGATGCGGAGTTGCCGACAGAACTACGTGAAGAACTTTCAATGATCCGCCGCAACCTGGAACTGGAGGCACGCCTCATCGATGATCTGCTGGACGTAAATCGAGTTGCACGCGGCATGCTCGCCCTGCGTCTCCAGCCCACGGACATTCACCACACGATTCGCAACGTCCTGCCGATCTGCCAAGAAGAAATTAAGTCCAAGAACCTGAATCTGCGCTTGGATCTCTCCGCCTCCCAACACAATGTCAATGGCGATGGCGGACGGCTTCAGCAGGTATTCTGGAACCTTCTCAAAAACGCCACCAAATTCACCCCCGCCAACGGCACCATCACGGTGCGCACCTCCAACTCGCGCGCCGGGATTGTGCGTGCTGAGGTCGCCGATACAGGAAAGGGCATCGATCCTCAGGTTATCCCCACTCTTTTTGTTGCCTTCGAGCAGGGCACAACGCGAATCACGCAACGTTTTGGCGGATTAGGGCTTGGCCTGGCCATCTGCAAAGCCGTGCTGGATATGCACGGTGGCAAAATCTGGGTGGAAAGCGAAGGCGAAGGAAAGGGAGCCACTTTTTTCGTCGAACTGCCCACCGCCGATGTCCAAGTTCCAAGGGAAGCCGCCGCAACCCCAGCGCGACCAGTGCCAAAATGGAATCCGAAAATCGGCGGTCGCAACCTGCACATCCTTTTGGTTGAGGACAACGAGGACACATTGCGGATTCTGAGCCGTTTGCTGGAGCGGGCTGGGTGCAAGGTGATCACCGCTCAAAGCATTGGCGCCGCCAAATCGGTGGCTCAGTCGGTTGCGGAGGGAACGGAGAAATTCGACCTTGTCATCAGCGACCTGGGGCTGCCCGATGGTGACGGCAGAGATTTAATGAGGGAGTTGCATAACCGGGATGGACTCTCTGGCATTGCCATCAGCGGTTACGGCATGGAGGAGGACATTGAAAAAAGCCTTGCCGCTGGCTTTGCCAAACATCTGACAAAGCCAATCCAAATCGAGGAACTCCAGGCGACCATTTCCAAATTGGTGGGGCATTTGCCCTGAGGTATGCGGGCGTATGCGTTTGATCCAGGGCACCTTACCTCATCGCCCGAACGGGAGGCTGATTTATTCATGGCCTCTTCATTTTTTGTCTCTTTCCGAGGTCGCAACGCCATAACACAATGCTGTCCTTGACTGCCCATCAGCGTAGCTGAGGGGAGTGATGCGGACCCTAGAGACCCTAGCCAACATGCTGCGCGTCTGGGCAGAGCCCATCGCCGCATGTGGCGCTTCACCAAGAACAATGGAATTCAGAGGGCTTCCATCGAAAGATGAAGCTCATCCAACGCCGTGCTTACGGTTTTAGAAACTTCGAAAACTACCGCCTGCGCGTCATCGCTCAGTGCGCTAATCGCAAAAAAACACACACCTCCCCAAACTTGGTGTAGACCCTCAAAAGGTTCGAAGTTCGCCGGCCGCGGGGGAAGGGGAAAGCGCAATATGGCTTTGCTACCCCGGCGCTACCAATTTATTTTACACTTAAAAAAAACGACCCTTCAATCCAAACCCAACCACTACAAATTCAACTACTTAACCCCAAATCAGTCCCCATACTTTGATGTAGACCCGCTGTCTCCAAAATAAGTGGTTTGGCCCCGCAGCCCAGTAGGTTCTGTATGTCCCTGTGAATGAGCCACTTACCGAGTGATAAGTGGCGGAGTCTACGGGGCTCGAACCCGCAACCTCCGCCGTGACAGGGCGGCGCTCTAACCGATTGAGCTAAGACTCCGTTGCTCCGGCCCCTTGCAGGACCGGGAGCGCAGAAACTAGCGGGATGTGAGGGGGGCTGCAATCAGTTTTTTTTGAAAAAGTCGCGGCGTTTTCTTTCGGTGGACGTTTTTCCCGGCTCCTGCGGTCTTTTTTCTTCCCTGTTCTCTCCAAGGGCGCAGGCCGTTTTCGCTCCCTCTCTGCACTCTCTGCACGGGTGCAATTGAAAGTGTTGGCTGATCAAGCAGCTTTGAGGGAGAGGGAAATCCAATAGGGATTCCAGCGGTGGTTTGCGCGTAAAACGCGGAGTTGTGCGATGGCCGAGGCATTTTCATGCTTCCACCAGGCTCCGGC
>CAIYQA010000388.1 GCA_903928175.1 uncultured Spartobacteria bacterium
AAAAATACTTCACGCCCGCATCGGAGTGCATCGGCCAGGAGATCAGCTTATCAAACCGCACCTGCTCGGGCGCACCCCACCCTTTTGGAAAGAAGACCTCCCACGGGCCTTCAATCTCCAGGGGCTTGGGCGACTCGCCGACCACGGCCGAGAACGATTTTCCCGAGCCGGTCTTGAGTTCGTACGTGCCGGGCTCCGTCGTCTCAACCCGATAACCGCCCTCTGCAACCGTTAGCGAGAGCGCATCGAGTTTGCCCAGACAATCCGTAGTGAGCACTTTGGGCTCCAGATAACTCAATTCCGCGCCGTTGCGAGTCACTGATTCTACCGGTTCGGCCTCCGGCTTGACGTTATTGAAGACGACAAAAACCGAGCCGTAGGGATCAAGCCGGATCGGGATGCGCGTCACTCCCGCGTCCTGACGATAGAGCGCAACCTGTTCGATCTGCCCGCTATCGGGATGCCATAGTTCGGGGCGCTTACCCACCACCCGGAAGTTGCAATAGAACGTGGACGCCTCGCCCTGGTTGCTGGCGATGAAGTAAACATCCTTGCCCCCGACTTGCCGGTGAATGAAGCGGACCTGTTTTCCAGCCTCCCCGCCCTGCACCGAAAAATCAGGCGTCCAGAGGACGGTTCCCTCCAGCCGGCTCACCACCTTGCCTTTTCCAAAATGATGTTCAAGGACATCGACCCCGTCGCAATCGCCCCAGAGCTCGTCTGCCAGACGCCGCACCTCCGCATCAGCCTCGGGGCCGTCAGCCAGGCTTGGAGAGCGCAGAGGTGGCGGCCCACAGATGACTGCACCGGCCTCCACCAATTGCTTGATCTTGCGCAACTGCGCCACCCGCATCCGGGTCGCCTGCGGCAAGACCAGCACCTGGTAGCTCATGCCGCTGGGCAGGGTCAGCCGCCCATTTTGCACGGTCATCTGATTGAGGAGTTCTGCCGAGAGCGCGTCGTGATCATAGCCGGGCGGCGTATTCACGTGCACAGGTGCCGCCATATAGTAGCTATCGTAGGCCCGTTCTGGCATGAGACAGGCAATGTCGGCTACAAACGTTCCCTGCTGGAGCAGATACTGGCAGCGGGCAAGGTAGGTGAGCCAGGCACGGGACTCTTCCCACCAGGTTTCGGTGCGCTCAAAGTTGATTCCGAACGGCCCCATGGTCATCCCGGGCTTCCGATCGAGCCAGGGCTGATGGGCGTATCGGTGAAAAACCATACGGTTGACCCCAAGGGTGAACACCTCATCGCCCAGTTCCTTGAGACGGAACGGGTGGTTCTTCCATTTTGCTTCGTCTTGTGCGGTAAACGCTTCTGCGGCCACAACCGACTTCCCATAGGTGTGCCCAGCAGAAGCCATTTGTTTGGTCCAGACCCAATGCGGCAAAGCCCCCATCCAGAATTCCCCTTGCACAATATCGGCCCGGCCGGCGTAAGGAAGGCAGTCGAAGGGTCCGGTTCCATACCCCTCGATCGAAAGCTTGAGGCCGTTTTGGTGGCATAGTTCACTTAAGCGCCC
>CAIYQA010000389.1 GCA_903928175.1 uncultured Spartobacteria bacterium
AATGATCCGCCACCTGGCAATATGATCATGTGGCGGGGCATGTCCCGGCTCACCGATATTCAGTTGGGATTTAGTCTGGCCGCTAAACTTGTGGGTAATTGAAAGCTTGGCGCACCGCTTACAATGGTCGTGTGTATGCCATCGAACAAAGTGGAGGCGAGGGGAGTTGAACCCCTGTTTCGCCAAGTCTTTGACCGTCGTTGTTCTTCAACATCTTGTTCCTCTGTGAGATGCAAATTACGAAAGTGGTTCGGATAGGGATGGACAGGGATGGATGTTGTAAGATACGTTGTAAGACATGGCTAGCTTACGAAAAGTCCCAGGATGCACCAACTGGATTGCCTGTTTCACCGATAAAGACGGTGTTCGACGGCAGCGATCAACCGGCTCAAAAGACCGGAGGGTTGCCCAAAAGATTGCCGACAGCTACGAAGAAGCCAGCCGTAAGAAGCGGACTTCGCGCCAGGCCCGCACCGTCATTGCGGACCTGCACAGATCGATTACCGGCGAGAGCATCCGCGCCGTGACCTTTCGAGAGTTTGCGGAGTCTTGGCTAAACACAAAACGACCGGAAACCGCACCTTCCACAGCGAAGTTCTACGAAAATGCCATCGCCAAGTTTACAGCGGCCATCGGCGCGAAAGCAGACAGTGAAATTGTGGACATCGCTAAAGGAGACATCCTGGCATTCCGAAATTCGGAGGCAAAACTCTTTGCACCGAAGACGGTGAATCATGATTTGAAGGTAATTCGGATGATCTTTCGGGCTGCCCGTGCCGAGAGTGTCGTTGGGGAAGACCCGGCGGAATTTGTTAAGACGGTGAAGTCCTCACGTGAAGGCGTGCGACGCTCTTTTACACTACCGGAATTGCGGGCCGTCCTATCCGTTGCTGATGATGAATGGAAAAGCATGATCCTATTTGGGCTTTACTCCGGACAGCGCCTCGGGGACATCGCAACGCTTACGTGGGCAAACATCGACCTTCCAGCTGGCGAACTTCGCCTTGTTACTCGAAAAACCGGCAAACAGATCATCCAGTCACTCTCCGGTCCATTGCTTGAGCATATTGAGGCCCTTTCCTGCCCAGACGATTTAACCGCACCGGTTCATCCCCGCGCATATGATTTCGTGGTGAAGCAAGGTAAGAGTGGCAATTTAAGTAATCAGTTTGCCGATTTGCTAGCCCAAGCTGGGCTAAGAGAGAAGCAAGCACACCGCAAAACACATGGCGAAGGACGCGGCGTGGGAAGTGCCAAAACCGGTATTTCCTTCCATTGCTTGCGTCACACCGCCGTTTCCCTACTCAAAGAAGCAGGTATTCCCGCTGCCGTGGTTATGGAGCTCATAGGTCACGACAGCAAAGCAATGAGTGAGCATTACACCCACGTCGGTTCCGAGAGCTTGCGGAAAGCGGCTGAAAGTTTCCCCAGTCTTCTATGACAGCTAAAAGAACATCCAAACCGGCGGTGCCCGCAAACGAAATTCAAAGTGTTGAACTACCGGCGTGGACAGATTTGGAATACAGCGAGACAGCCATTGAAGATGAATGGCCTATTGATTGCAGCGAAGGACTACCCTATCGGGAACAATGGGATTTTATCGTGCCGGTTTTTAAGGGACAAGGCCCTGATTGCGAATTCGTAACATGGAGTGCGAAAAACGACAATGGACAAAAACCCGGCTATGGTGGAAGCATTCTTCTCTTCATTCCTGATACTGGGGAGGCCCCTGTAGTTCAAATTCGGGCCAATACCCCCGCTGTTCGACAGCGCCTCAAGCGCCTTGCTGCCAAACGGAGCGCGGCGCAAAAGCATTTTGGAGACCTTTTCATAGAAGGCAACCCATCGGAAACATTCCAAGATATTTGCTCTGCTTGCTGTGGTAATAGAGTCATTCCCGAACGACTTTCAAAAAAAATAGCCGAGGCCACAGCAAACCTGGATTTTCTTTGGCTCCAAGGTTACGCCGAAGCGGTGAA
>CAIYQA010000390.1 GCA_903928175.1 uncultured Spartobacteria bacterium
AGAAAAAAACAACGTTTTTCGAGCACCGGGAAATCACGCTGGACCTGCTTGAACGGAGCGTTCGCATTGCGGGCCGTTCCGTCGATCTCACCGCGCGGGAGTTCGCCCTGATGGAGCTGTTTATGCAGAACCCGGGCCGTGTGCTCACGCGCTCGATGATCGCAGAAAAAATCTGGGAATCGCGGGACGATCTTGATACGAACCTCTTGGATGTCTATATGAGGCGCTTGCGAATAAAGCTGGAAACTTCGCCGGAGGCTCCCGTGTTTAAGACCCTGCGCAGCATCGGCTATCAACTGCTATGAGATCGATTCATGCGCGACTTATCATCGGGTATGTCCTCGTGGTGACCCTCACCGTATTCATTGCGCTGATCGTTGGGCGCTGGTTGCTGGACAAGAACATGCTCCGCAGTATCGATTTGATGAACGCGGCTGAATTCCAGGAAATTCACAACCGTGTAGAATCGGCGGAACGTTCCGAAAGCGCGTTTCTAAAAGCTGTGGAGGACCACGCCGATCTCGACGAACCCCTCTACTATTTCCAGATTCGAAGGAAGGATGGGAAGATCGCCTTTCGCTCTCCCAACATGAAAAAGGCGGTTTTCTCGCCGAATCCACCTGATGCGCCGCACTGCACGTTTTCGATCCAGCCGTTGGGAACGGTTCGCGTCTCCGAGTTTGCGGAAGGCCCTTACGAAATCCAAATCGGCGCATCGCTGGGCAATCCTCAACACTTGTTTCGCTCCTATAGCCAGGTCGCGTTGATTTTGCTGGGGATCGCATTTGTGATGAGCCTGTTCTTTGGCTATTGGCTAAGCCTCCTCGCACTGAATCCGATTCGCCGCATTCAACAAACTGCAAGCCGGATCACTGCGGACAACCTCAGCGAGCGTATTCCCGTCAGTGAAGCGGAAGACGAAATCGCCGATCTCGCCCGACTGTTGAACCAAATGTTTGACCGGCTCGAATATTCCTTCGGACGGCTCTGGCGCTTTGCTGCGGAAGCCTCCCACGAACTTAAGACGCCTCTTTCGCTGATCCGGTTGCAGTCGGAAAAATTGCTGCTCCACGGCAATCTCGCCACCAACCAGCAGGAATCCGTCCAACAACAAATGGAGAGCATTGACCGGCTCCATTCTGTGATCGAGAAGCTCCTTTTCATCTCGAAATCCGAGTTTGGGGCGATTCGCCTGAACCTGCACCGGCAGAATGCGCAGGAACTCATTCATGCTTTCGCGGAGGACGCCCAGGTTTTGTGCGAGGATGCCAATGTGCGCTTCGAAGTGCTGGAGAATGTGGAAATCACGGCCACCTTCGACGCTGTATTGCTCCGGCAGGCGCTGCTCAACTTGCTCCAAAATGCGCTAAACGTGCTCCATTCCGGAGGTGTTGTCACACTTTCCTCGTTCAGGGAACAGGATCGCTGGATATTGGCCATGGAAGACAACGGGCCCGGTCTCCCCGAAGACAAACTCCAAGAGGTATTTGAACCGTTTTTTCGATTGGAGCGGGATGAGAAATGCGGGAGCGGCGCGGGAGCGGGACTCGGCCTGGCCATTTGCCGAAGCATCCTCGATCTGCATCACGGCAAAATCCATGCAGAAAATCGCGCTTCGGCGACGGGATTAAGGATCACGCTTGAGTTGCCTCTTTAGCTTCAAACCACCCAAGTCTCGCCCAGGCCGAGCAGCCGGAATGCTTCTGGAGACACCCCCGCCGCCTCCCTCGCTTGCTTTAGCAGCAGAGCCGGTTCCCCCAAGGGGTCGTCAGCCAAAAGAAAAGTCCCCCAATGCATGGCTGCCGAATGTTTCGCTTTCAAGTCCAGATGCACTTGAACGGCTTCTGACGGATTGAGATGCAGCGGACGCATGAACCACGCGGGTCGATACGCCCCAATGGGAATCATTGCAAGATCGACCGGCCCCCAAAGGTTTCCAAATTCCATGAACAAGGTGTGGTATCCAGTATCACCGAGAAAAGCCGCCTTGCGCCCGCCCTGTTCGAGCATCCAACTGCACCAAAGGCTGCCATTGCGGTCAAATGGCGTCCTGGCGGAACCGTGTTGCGCAGGCAAACAGAAGAGGTGCACGCCGTCGAAATCCGCCGACTCTCCCCAGGACAACTCGAACACCTGGCGGGCTCCAATGCCGCGAAGCAAGCGCGCCACCCCGGTGGGACAATAAATGGCTGTGCCACGCCCGAGCGCATGAAGGCTCTGGAGATCCAGATGGTCGTAATGATTATGGCTTAGCAGGATCGCGTCGATGCGCGGAAGCTGGCTTACACTCAATCCCGGCGGAGTCTGTCGGCGGAATCCCCGCAGGGGCACCGGCGCGCAGTGGGAGCCGAAGTGCGGATCGGTCAGGAAGTTGCGCCCGCCGATTTGCAGCAGGAAGGTGGAGTGCCCCACCCAAGTCGCTACAATGCGGTCGGGATCGGGCGCAAAGATCGCCTCGAAATCAGGAGAAACCGTCTTCGGCTCGAACTCTTTACACAAGGATTCATCGGAGGCGGCGGCCTCCTCAGGCCCCCATCCCAATTTCCAGCGGGCCACCTGTGCCAAGCCTGGCAGGTGATCATTGTGGAGGTTGCGAAACCGTTGTCCGAGTTTTCGCGCCTTCCATGGGAAATCGTTGGCCTTGGACGGGTTCAATGTGAGGCTTATTTTTTGGCATAAACCGGCGGCAACACAAAACTAAAGTTGTAAGCGATCTTCACATTGGTGCCGACCGTCAGAATCGCCATGCGAATTTGCGGGAGTCCGTATTTGAGGGTGTCCACGATGGTCTCCCCGGCAATGATGACCCGGTCTTTTTCCCGCCAACCCTTGGCCGTTCCTTCAATACGTTGATTGACTCCATTTAATTTGAGAGTCCCGGAGACGTTGAACTGGGCGGGATGCTGGGCATCGGCTGCCTTGTAGTCTCCACCGATCAACTTCACGGACTGCAACTGGAAGGAGACATCGGGGTTCAGTGTCCCCTTGAGCCAGTCATACATCTTCTCGTCACGCCCCTTGATGAAGGTCGTCAGCGAGGCGGTCTTGAAGCGCAACGTCGCTTTCTGAATCGGAGGCGCCGCATCAATGTCCATTGTCGCGCTTCCGCTGAACTCCCTGGCTTCGCCATGAAAATTGTGCATCAGGGATTCGCAGAAAAACTTCAGCGAACTACCCTTGGGATCGAGAGGCAATAGGGTGGGATCCGCAGCATTTGCGATCTGCGTCAAAAACAGCAGCGCACCCAAGGTGAATCCGTAAATGACTTTGGAATATCGGAATGGAATCGTATGCATAAGGCCGCATTTGACATCTCCAACCTGAATCCAGCCTGAATAGTTTGGCATTGAAGAGAAAAACCAGCATAAGACAGCCGCCGCAACGCCCGCCTTCAAACCCGAAAATTGGCTTGAGCCCACGGGACGCTGCCATAGCATTGCTGGCAGCGTTTTTCGCATCCATGAAATATCCGATTTTTGCCGCCGGTTTTCTTTTGTCTTTCTTTTGGCTTCCCGGGCCCATGCTCTTGGCTCGCGACCCGGATTCGCCGTCTTCCCATGCGCCTGTGGTTCCCGCAGAAATTCCGAAAATCGAGATCACCGCTGCGCCTGAAGCAAGTGAACCGCTTTTTTTGATCCGCCTAATGGAGGAACTCTACATGGAGTGGCCCGAGACAGTGGACAAAGAGAAAAGCCTTCCAGCCAAGCTCGGCGACTTGCGCGACAGGAGCTACCTCCACAGTGAGAACATCAAGGGGCGCAAACTCGAGGAGCCGCTCGCGTCGCTGTATGACAAATTCCTGACCATGGTCCGCGCGTACATCAACTCGCTCGACGAGGCCAAGTTCATCAAGAAAAAGGCGACCGAGGGACGAGGCTGGGATTTCGCCCAAGGCATGGGCGGCATTGCTGCCGGGGCGGCGCGGGTCTTTTTCATCGGCGACGTGATCACCGGTTATTCCACCGTGACCGGCGGTGCGGCCGGCGCATTCCGTCCCGGCGAGGCCCGCTCGGAGGAAAAAGAGAAAGCGCTTGTGGGCATTCTGCGCCAGCGAGATGACAATCTTTCCAACTTCATTGGCTCGCTCCAGAACGCGGCTTTCATGCTGACCGACAAGTACCACTGGCCCAAGGGAGCCGCGGGTTGCCTTGAGCCCAAGGAGGACCGGGAAGCATTCCAGAAAATCGTCGCCCTTTACAACCCGGCGAAACCACGTGAGGCGCAGGTTGCCCTCGCCGCGTTTGCTGAAACGGCCAAGGCGCAGCGGCCCAACGACCCGCTCGTGATTGTCTGGTATTTCGATTTTCTGCCATTGCTCAAGGAGCAACCGCCCGAGGAAATGCTGGCCCGGGCCGCAGAGGCCCGGCGCGCCACAACGCTTGTTCCCAATCCCTCCATTTACGACTGCTACCGCACCAAGCTGCTTTATACCGCGGCCACGCTCACCACGGAAGCGGTGCGGAAAAAGATGACTTTAAACGGAGAAAGCTGGAGCACCTGTTCCGATCGTGCCAACGCCGCGCAGGCCGTGGGGCTCTGGGATGCTTGTTTGAAGTTCTTCCCGCGCGGGGATCCCACCGGCGAGATGAAAGAGGAACGCGCCTGGGCGCTGGCCGCCTGCGGGCATTACAAGGAAGCGCTCGCGCAAGCGCTTGCGGTGCAGGAGAAACGCGGGGGGACCACGGCGTTCATTCTTAACCTGGCCGCGCTGCAAAGCCTCTCCGGCAATCTGGAGGATGCCTGCGCGAGTCTCCGGCTTCTTTTCAGCAAATACGGCTTCCAGGACGTCCTCAAAATCAAGAAAGGCCCCGACTTTCAGCCGCTGCGGGACGCCAATCCCGAGGCGTATGCCAAGCTGGTTCGCCCCCGCTGCCTGCTGGACATCGATCTTGGCTGGAAAACCGGCCGAACGCTGACGCTGGGGATGGGTTTCGGCACCGACGATGTGATTGTGACGAACAAATCCCCGTTCCCGCTCACCCACGTGCATGTGAGCGGCCACGTGGTGGACGCGAAGCAAAAAGAAAAGCCTCTGGATCTCACCGTGGAAAGCCTCAAGCCGGGGGCATCCCACAAATGGGAAAAGGTTTTCACGTTGTCGCGGGGCGCATTCAACACGGATGCGGTGAAGATTGAGTGCGATCAAACGGCAGGAGACGCGCAACCGGCCAGCGTGGAATTTACCAAGTCGTAGCGATCGAGCGATTCAAACGGTGACGATTCTGCCCAGCGCTCTTTGAGCGCGAAAGCCGATCCCTTGATTCAAAGGATGACGAGGGGGGAATCGTATGGCCGGTGAACGCTCAAAAGAAAAAGGCAGCCCGACGATTTTCACGATTGGCCATTCCACGCGAAGTCTCGAGGAATTTATCCGCCTGCTCCAGGCACATGGCGTAACCCACGTGATCGATGTTCGGACGGTGCCTCGTTCGCGGCACAACCCGCAGTTCAATCGGCCCAACTTGAGTGCGTCGCTTCAGGCAGCGGGCATCGGGTACACGCACCTGGCCGAATTGGGTGGGTTACGCCACACCCACCGGAATTCCATCAATACCGGTTGGCGAAACGACTCATTCCGCGGCTATGCGGATTACATGCAAACTCCGGAATTTCATGCCGCGTTGGATCATTTGATCCTCCTGGCACGCCAGGATCAAATCACACTGATGTGCGCTGAAGCGCTACCTTGGCGTTGCCATCGCTCGCTTATCGCCGATGCTCTGCTGGTTCGCGGAATCCGCACCGAAGACATCCTGGGATTAGGCCAGCGCAAACCTCATGCCCTCACCGCATTTGCAAAAGTCCACGGCAACCAGGTCTATTATCCAGCCGAAAGTCCCAAGGACATGGGCCACAGCGACAAATAGTCCGTGCAATGCGGGGTGTTCATAAGCCCGGGGGACGCTTTTCGAGAACCCGCCGAATTGCCGAGAGCGGCTGCCCCGCTCCTCACGCCAACTGCACTTTCTTGCTCCCCTTCACAATCCGGCCGATGGGGCGTCCGCGGGTGAGTCGCACAGTTTCGCGGGCATCCGCTTCGGAGACGACAAGCGTCATCCCGATACCCATGTTGAAAACTTGATACATCTCGGCGGGATCGACGCCGCCGTTCTCCTGGATATGCTGGAAGAGGGCGGGGACTTTCCACCGCTTGGTCTCGATGAGCGCGTCGCAGTTTTCGGGGAGCACACGCGGGAAGTTGTCCACCAGGCCGCCGCCGGTGATGTGGGCGATGCCTTTGACGAGGTTCCCGGGCAGGGTCGCCAGGAGCGGCTGATAATTGCGATGCACGCGCAGTAGTTCCTCGCCGAGTGCCTTTGGGACTCCGGGTAGCTTGGAAGTCAGCTTGAGTTTCATCGTCTCAAAGAGAACCTTCCGTGCGAGTGAGTATCCGTTCGTGTGCAGGCCGTTGGAGGGAAGGCCGATGATGACGTCGCCCGGTTTGATGCGGCTGCCGTCGATCATTTTCTTGCGATCCACGACGCCGACGATGGTGCCCGCAAGGTCGTATTCGCCGGCTTGATACATTCCCGGCATTTGCGCGGTTTCGCCGCCGATCAAGGCGCATCCGCCCGCTTTGCAGGCTTTGGCAAAGCCGGAGAGCAGTTTTTCAAAAACCGCCGGTTCGAGTTTTTCCGCGCCGATGTAATCGAGGAAGAACAACGGGCGCGCGCCAAGCACGGCGATGTCGTCAATACAATGGTTCACCAGATCCTGCCCGACGGTGTCGTGGCGTCCGGCTGCGAAAGCGACCTTCAATTTGGTGCCCACGCCGTCCACACTGGAAACCAGCACCGGGTCTTTCATCCCTTTGAAATTCGCGCTGAAGAGGCCGCCAAAACCGCCGATTTTGCCGAGCACTTCCGGCCCGTGGGTGACCTTGACCATGCTCTGGATGCGGCTCTTTACCGCGTTGCCGAGGTCCACGTCCACGCCCGCCTGCGCGTAGGCTTTTTTGGACGGGGTTGCGGTTTTTGGGGATGCTTTGGATGCCATAAAGGGTTCGTTCGAGTTCTGCCACCCCTCCGGGGTGAATGCGTTTCTATCGGCAATTCCGGGGGTGTCGCTTTGCTCAACCCCCGGCTATTGTCTGTAAACCCTACGGGTTTAAGGAAGCGCGTCGCATGTTTAAAAATTTGTCCCTGATTTTTGATTTGTGGCTGATTCCATGCCTGATTCTTAACTGTGGCTGGTTTCTTAACTGTCCTGATTTCTTAATCTGTGGAATCTGCGAAATCTGCGGATGTTCCTCTGTCTTTTTTTTCCTGATTTCCTGAGTTCCTGATTCGCTTTTACAGTGGGAAAAGTTCCGGCTGTGGGTGCGGTTCGATGAGGTGGCTGTCCCGGTTTTGACGCCGTTCCATGATGTATTTGTCCACCCGGGGATCGACCGGCACGGGATAGTCGCCGTTGAAACAGGCGAGGCAGAAGCGGTCGAAAGTTTTTTCGGTGGCGCGCACCATGCCGTCTATATCGAGGTAGCCGATGCTGTCCGCGCCGAGATATTCGCGGATTTGATCCAACGAACATTGGTTGGCGAGCAGGTTGGCGGGATCGGGAAAGTCGATGCCGTAATGGCAGGCGTGCCGATGCGGCGGGCAGGAGATGCGCATGTGGACCTCTGCGGCCCCCGCTTCGCGCAGGTTGACGACGCGGGCGCGGGCGGTGGTGCCGCGCACGATCGAGTCGTCCACGACGACGACCCTCTTGCCTTTCACGGCTTCCTTGATGAGGTTTAATTTTACCCGCACGTTGAAGTCGCGGATGAGTTGCGTGGGTTGAAGGAAGGTGCGCCCGATGTAATGGTTGCGCACAAACGCGTGCTCGTAAGGGATGCCGAGTTCTTCGGCGAAACCGAGCGCGGCGTAGTTGCCGGAGTCCGGCACGGGGACGACGATGTCGGCTTCGGCGGGGTGCAACCGGGCCAGTTCACGGCCCATTTGGGTGCGGACTTTGGCGACATTGATGTCGTCGATAATGCTGTCGGGCCGCGCAAAATAGACATACTCGAACATGCAGAATGCCCGCTTCTGCGCCTCGAACGGAAATTCGGAGCGGACGCCGTTTTCGTCGATGATGACGACCTCGCCCGGCTCGATCTCGCGGATGAATTCCGCGTGGATCAAATCGAACGCGCAGGTTTCCGAGGAAAGGATGTAAGCGCCGTCGAGCTTGCCGAGGACGAGCGGGCGGAACCCGAGCGGATCGCGCACGCCGATGATCTCGCGCTCGCCCATCATCACCAGCGAGAACGCGCCATGCACCCGGCGCAACGCGGCAAGGACGCCGCCGTTGGAACTTGGCTGCGCAAGAAGGTGGACGATGATTTCGCTATCAACGGTGGTCTGGAAAATGGACCCGGCTTGCTCCAGTTCGTCGCGCAGGACCCCAGCGTTGACGAGGTTGCCGTTGTGGCCGATGGCGAGTTGGCCGCGCGCGCAATCCACCACCAGCGGCTGAGCATTTTTGAGATTGCTTGAGCCGGTTGTGGAATAGCGGACATGGCCGATGGAGCGGTTGCCCTTGAGGCGCTCAAGATCGGGCGGCGTGAACACCTGCGACACCAGCCCCATGCCTTTGTGCGTCATGAACGGCGTGTTCGGGCCGCTCGCGGTGACGATCCCGGCGCTTTCCTGGCCGCGATGCTGGAGGGCGAAGAGCCCGTAGTAGGTTAGGACGGCGGCATTGGGGTGGTTAAAGACCGCAAAGACGCCGCATTCGTGGGTGGGCCGGATCGGTTGTTGGGACATGGGAATTTGTTCCGCCTAGGCTTCCGACATGAGGGAGGAGATGGAACCATACCACGTGGCGCTCAGGTCGGCCACCGGCCATTTATACTCGGCTCCATCGGCTTTGATTGCGAGTTGCGCGCCTCCGACCACGGTGCCGATGCGGCGGGCCGGGATGGCGTGTTCACGGACGAACGCGAGCGCGGCTTCCGCGTGGGCGGGAGCCACGGAAACGACGACCCGCGTCTGGGATTCGTTGAAGAGCAGCACTTCGGGCTGGAGGCCGGTCGCGGCGAAATCGATATCCGCGCCGAGCATTTTCTTCCCGCAAATGCAGCTTTCCGCGAGCGTCACGGCCAGGCCGCCTTCGGCGCAATCGTGCGCGCTCTTGACGAGACCCTTGCCGATCAGGGCACGCAACGTGTCGTGCAGCGCCCGTTCCTTGGTGAAATCGACCCGCGGCGGAATGCCCTCTTTGCGGCCAAAGAGCACTTTCAAATAATGCGAGCCGCCCATCTCGTCGCCGAGTTCGCCGAGGAGGATCACGGCGTCGCCCGCGTCCTTGAAGGAACTCGTGGTGACGTGGGCTTCATCTTCAATAATACCGACCATGCCCACCGTCGGCGTCGGGTCGATCGCCCCGGCCGGGTTTTCATTGTAAAGGCTGACGTTGCCGCCGGTCACGGGTGTGTTGAACGCGTTGCATCCTTCCGCGAGCCCTTCGACGCACTCGCGCAATTGCCAGAAATTCTCGGGCTTGTGCGGGTTGCCGAAGT
The DNA here is from genome assembly GCA_903928175.1 of uncultured Spartobacteria bacterium. Taxonomy (GTDB): domain Bacteria; phylum Verrucomicrobiota; class Verrucomicrobiia; order Chthoniobacterales; family Chthoniobacteraceae; genus UBA695. The sequence goes on from CAIYQA010000390.1 coordinate 9,506, forward strand.
TGAGGTTATCGGTGACCGCAAGGGGGGTCGCTCCGGAGCAGGCGAGGTTGCGGGCGGCTTCGGCCACCGCGACGCGCGCCCCTTCGCGGGGATCGAGCGCGCAGTAGATGGCGTTGCAATCGCTCGTGGAGGCAAGGATTTTGTTGGCTTCGCGCACGATGAACACTGCGGCGTCAGAGCCGGGCAGGACCATTGTGCCGTCGCGCACCATGTGGTCGTATTGCCGATACACCCAGACTTTGGAGGCGATGGAAGGATCGGCGAGCAGTTTGCCGAGCGCACAGCCCACGTCCGTTTTGGGGAGGTTCTTGAGTGCGACCGGAGCCGGTTTGGGGCTGACTTCACGGTTATAAATGGGAGCTTCGTCGGCGAGTTGGCGCGCCGGGATTTCCGCCACGGTCACCGCGCCCACTTTCACGCGCATCATACCGTCGTTGTTCACAACGCCGACTTCTGCGTAAGGGAGGTCCCACTTCTCGAAAATTTCTTTGACGACGTGCTCCTTGCCTTTTTCAACAATGATGAGCATCCGCTCCTGCGACTCGCTCAACATGATCTCGTAAGGGGTCATGCCGACTTCGCGCTTGGGCACTTTCTCCAGGTCGATCTCCACGCCCGTGCCGCCGCGGCTCGCCGTTTCGCACGTCGAACAGGTCAGGCCTGCCGCGCCCATGTCCTGAATGCCCGCCACCGCATCGGTGGTGAGCAGTTCGAGGCAGGCTTCGAGGAGCAGTTTTTCCTTGAACGGATCGCCCACCTGCACGGCGGGCCGGTCCTGCTTGGATTCCTCCGTCAACTCCCGCGAGGCAAACGCCGCGCCCGCGAGGCCGTCGCGCCCGGTTTCCGCGCCGACATAAAAGACCGGGTTGCCGATCCCCTTGGCTGCGCCGCGCGCGATCTCCTCGTGCTTGAGCACGCCGAGGCAGAAGACGTTGACGAGCGGATTGCCCTCGTAGCTTTCGTCAAAATAAACCTCACCGCCAATGGTGGGAATGCCGATGCAATTTCCGTAATGGGCAATTCCCGCCACCACGCCCGAGAAAAGGCGGCGGTTGGTCTTGACGTTCGGGCCATCGCCGCTGATCGCGCCAAAGCGCAGCGAGTTCAAATTGAACACCGGGCGCGCGCCCATGGTGAAAATGTCGCGAATGATGCCGCCCACGCCGGTGGCCGCGCCCTGGAACGGTTCGATGGCGCTCGGGTGGTTGTGGCTCTCCATCTTGAAGGCAATGCCCCAGCCGTCGCCCACGTCGATGACCCCGGCGTTTTCCTCGCCCGCTTTGACGAGCACGGTCGGCCCGGTGGTCGGGAATTTTCTCAACTCCGGCTTGGAGTTTTTATACGAGCAATGCTCGCTCCACATCACCGAAAAAATGCCCAGTTCGGTGAAGTTCGGCTTGCGGCCCAGGATTTTCTGGATGCGCTCATATTCCTCCGGCGTGATGCCATGCTTGGCGATGAGCGCGGGAGTGATTTCAGGGTCTTGCGGAAGGCTGACAGCGGTGGTGTTCACGGAAATGATGAATTCTAAATTATGAATGATGAAATGCTGGCGCAGGTTCAGCGCGCCAGCTGTTTTCAGGTTTTAAATGGATCAGATAGGGGATTCCCATGGCGGAGAAATTCGGAACTTGAAAAAAAAGCACCGCAACGGCGCCAGCGTTTCATCATTCCTGATTCATAATTCCTAATTTTTCAGATGTTTGAGGATGGATTCACGGAAATGATGAATTCTAAATTATGAATGATGAAATGCTGGCGCAGGTTCAGCGCGGCAGCCGTTTTCAGGTTTTAAATGGATCAGATAGGGGATTCCCATGGCGGAGAAATTTGGAACTTGAAAAAAAGGACCGCAACGGCGCCAGCGTTTCATCATTCCTCATTCATAATTCCTAATTTTTCAGATATTTGAGGATGGATTGGAAAATGACGTTGCCGTCCTCGCTGCCGAGGCGCGCTTCGCAGGCCCGTTCGGGGTGGGGCATCAGGCCGAAGACATTGCGGTTCGCATTGCAGATTCCGGCGATGTTATTGAGCGAACCGTTCGGGTTCGCCGCTTCGGAAACCGTCCCTTGGGCATCACAGTAGCGGACGAGGATCTGGCGGTTGGCATTCAGTTCCGCGAGGGTGGCTTGGTCGGCGGTGTAGTTGCCTTCCCCGTGCGCAATCGGGATGTTGAGCACCTGGCCTGGCTTGGCGAGGTTCAGGAACGGATTATCCGTCGCGCCTACGCGCAGGAACCGGTGTTCGCAGATGAAATGCAGCGAACGGTTGCGGACGAGCGCGCCGGGGAGCAGGCGGGACTCGGTCAATACCTGGAAACCGTTGCAGATGCCGATCAGGAGACCGCCCGCGTTGGCGTAATCGGTGACGGCTTTCATGATCGGCGAGAACCGGGCGATGGCTCCGCAGCGGAGATAATCGCCGTAGGAAAATCCGCCCGGTAGCACCACGAGATCGTAGCCTTTCAGCGAAGCCTCTTTGTGCCAGACGTAGTCGGTGGGAATCCCGAAGACCCTTTGCAAGGCGTAGTGACAATCCTGGTCGCAATTGGACCCTGGGAAACGAATAACGGCGGCTTTCATGGATTAAAAAGGAGCAACAATACCGGAGGGGTGACCAAGCATTAAGCTTCGATCTGCAACACGTAATCTTCAATGACCGGGTTGGAGAGCAGGTCGGCGCAAATCTCGTGCAAACGGGCTTCGGCATCGGGACCCGCATCGTCGATTTCGATTTCCATCACCTTGCCGATGCGGACCATGCTGATTTGCGGGAACCCGTGGTGGGCGATGGCGTCCCGCACCGCCACTCCCTGGGGGTCAAGAACGCTCTTTTTGGGCATGACGGTAACTCTGGCTTTCATAAGCCGATAAACATGGGAAAGCGGGGCGCAAAGTTCAACCCCGAAATTGTTTTTTCAAGCGATTCAAGGCATCCACAGGAGCGGACGGCTGCGAAACGTGGGGTTTGGTCCGCGGATTACGCTTTTTTTCGCGCAAGGAAGAGCCGATTTGTGCAAAAGTCTCCCGCGCATCGGGGTGCTGCGGAGCGATTGTGGGATATGAGCATAATCTGGGCTGCAATTATTGGGTTGATCGTTGGGCTGATTGCCAAACTCCTGATGCACGGGACCGGCCCCGCCGGGTGCATCCCGACGGCTTTGCTGGGCATTGGCGGGAGCCTTTTTGCCGGGTGGCTTGGGAAAGCCATTGGCTGGTACCGCGAAGGGCAGCCCGCCGGGTTCCTCGCCTCCATCGTAGGCGCGGTGATCCTGCTCTGGATTTACAAGCTGATTAAAAAGCCGTCCGGGCCGACGGTGTAGCGGATGTCTATCCCGAATCCCCATCTTCGCGCTGGAAGGATTTCGGGTTGTAATCCTTGAAGGCCGTGAGCCCTTGCCTGACGACCCGCATCGTGTTGCGATCCACGATTTGGAAAAATCGCTGGGGTTCGTCATGCAAATTCTCCAGCGCCTCATGCAGGCTGGAAAACGAGTCTAGGAAATCGTGATACCCGCCCAGGGGACGGTTGGCGTAGTAGGTGAAAACGAGGTATCGGCGCATTGGTAAAAGGGGGACGAGATTTTACCGATACGCAACGGCGCGGTGTTGTCAAATAAAGCGCGAGAAATAGATTCTGCGGGGGCATTTTTTGCGTCACGCCTGATCCATGGTATATTTGAAAGCCGAAATTCTCCCCCGGTTAACCCGGCAAATATATCCTGATTATTATGAAAACATTCAGCAAAATTCTGCTGGTGGGAGATGTTTCATTGGGAGTGATGGGGAGTTGGGCCTTGGCGCATGGTGGGCACGGTGGCTGGCACGGAGGCGGCGGGTGGCACGGAGGCGGCGGTTGGCACGGAGGCGGTTGGCATGGAGGAGGCTGGCATCACGGAGGGTATTCCGGCATCGTGATTGCCCCCTCCCTTTCACCGGTTTACGCCTACGATCCCTATTATTACCCGAACTATAGCTACTACAATTACCCGTATACAAACAGGGTGATTATTGTCCGTGGCGGACACCACCACCATCATCACCACTGATTAAAAGGTGTGGATGAAGAGCCCCGACCGGAGCTTGGGTTCAAACCAAGTGCTTTTGGGCGGCATGATCTGATGGGCATCCGCGATGTCCATGAGTTGATCCACCGTGGTCGGGAACATGGAGAAGGCGACCACGCCACGCCCTTCTTGGATTCGGGCAACGAGTTCTCCGGTGCCGCGGATGCCCCCGATGAAATCAATGCGATGGCTGGTGCGCGGATCGTCGATGCCGAGGATCGGCGCAAGCAGGCGGTCTTGGAGAACCGTCACGTCGAGACGCTCAATCGGGTTGGCGTCGGGCTGCGGTTCCCAAGTGAGGTCATACCATTTTCCGCCTAAGAACATGCGCACTTCACCCGGTTTTTCCGGGGTGTCCCCGGCGTTTTCGCTGACAGTGAAACCCGCGGTGCGCACGGCTTCCAAAAACGCTTCCGGCGAGTGCCCGTTCAAATCGTGCACGCAGCGGTTATAGGGGAGGATGCGCAACTGGCTCGCCGGGAAGAGCACGCAGAGAAACCAGTTATACGGCTCGTCCCCGGTGTGGTCGGGATTTTTCTCGCGGAGCTCCTTGCCGACGCGCACTGCGCTGGCCGTGCGGTGGTGGCCGTCGGCCACATACGCCACCGGCACCTGTGCAAAGGCGTTCACAAAAAACGCGCCCAATTTCAGCCCGGGCACGCGCCAAACCGTGTGGCCAATGCCGTCGGGAGCCACGAAATCATAGAGCGGCGGCGTTTTGAGCACTTCGGTCACGAGCGCATGCAAGTCTGGCGTGTCGCGGTAAGTCAGGAACACCGGGCCGGTGTTGGCCCGCAACGTGCCGATCAGCCGGGTGCGGTCGTCTTCCTTGTCGCGCCGGGTCTTCTCGTGTTTTTTGATGATGTCGTTTTCGTAGTCCTCGATGTGGCAGGTGAGGGCGATCCCCGTCTGCACGTGTGCGCCCATCCGCTGCTGGTAGAGGTAAATGCACGGTTCGCTCTCTCGAACGAGCACCTCGTGTTGCTGCAAAGTCTGGAATGTCTCGCGCGCCTTCTCGTAAACGGCGGCGGAATACGGGTCCGTCCCGGCGGGCAGGTCGATCTCCGCGCGGTCCACGTGCATGAGGCTGTAGGGGTTATCCTGCGTCAGCGCAGCAGCTTCCTTTGCGTCCACGACATCGTAGGGAACGCAGGCGACTTGGGCAACGAGATCATCGGCGGGCCGGAGCCCCTGGAAAGGTTTTACACGCAGCATGAATACAAAAGATCAGGAACTCAGGAAATCAGGAAGAGGAAAAATCAGGAAAAAAGACAGGGAAGAAATCAGGAAGCCAGGAAGCCAGGAAAAATACAGAGGCGCCAATATGCTTGGTCATCCCGAGCGCAGCGAGCCAATCAAGACGCAAAGATTAGCGAGCGGCCTCCACCAACTTCCCATACAACGCATCCAGCGCCTCCGCCATGACACGCACATTGCCGAGGACGGGCATGAAGTTGGTGTCGCCCTCCCAGCGCGGGACGATGTGCAGGTGCAGGTGATCCGCCACCCCGGCTCCTCCTGCTTTGCCGAGGTTGAGCCCGACGTTGAATCCTTCGGCGTGCACCACGGCGCGCAAGAGCTTCTGCGCAAAGGCCGCCTGCTCCCACAACTCCAGCTGCTCCCCCTGCGTCAGGTCCGCGATGTCGGCCACCTTCCGGTACGGCACCGCCATCAAATGGCCCACCGTGTAGGGGAAGCGGTTCATGACGAGGAATGTCTCCTTGCCGCGACGCACCACCAGATGCGCGCGGTCGTCGGTGGACTGCGCCGCTTCCGTGAGGAAGTCGCGGGATTTATCCATTGAAAAATATTCCACGCGCCAGGGCGCCCAGACCGCTTGTAAAGACTCGGGAAATGCCATGCCGCATTCAATATCGGCGAGGATTCCAAGGCGAGCTTGAAATCAGGAAGAGGGATCATCAGAAGAGATCATCAGGAAATCAGGAAAAGGAATGCGATGGACGGAAGCGATAGGGAGAGGAGATGTGGAGAGGGAAGGGATAGTTGGGGTGCAAATCAGGAAGTCAGGAAGGGATAGTTGGGGTGCAACTCAATCCGCTTGCCTCTCTCATTAACACCGGGCTTCAGCCCGGTGCGGTTTCTCGCGGGGCAAAAAGCCGTTTCAACGGCTTATCTTTAGATCGATCTGAAGCCGTTAAAACGGCTGAGATCTCTGGTTGTCCTCACACCGGGCTAAAGCCCGGTGTTAATGAGAATTTCCTGATTTCCTGATTTCCTGATGAATCCCTTCCTGATGGTCCTTCCTGAGTTCCTGATTTGTTTTGTTCGTGTCCTTCGTGCCTTCGTGTGAGAATAAATCCCGCTCGCGGCTTGCTTGCAGGGCGTCTCCTGTTAAGCTCCGAACTCGTGTTTACCCCCCGTCTTCTTGCTGCCGTCCTGTTTTTTGGAATGGCATTGCTCCCCGCGCCGCAACTGCCAGCGCAAACCGGCGCGGATTCGGACCAGCCTTCCGAGGTGAAGGAGAAAACGCCCACTCCCACTCCGGCTAAAAAGAAGTCGAAAAAAAAGGCGAAACCCAAGCCGTCCACGAAAAAGCGGCATCCGCGACCTGAAGAACCGGAGAAAAAAACGACGCCGGAGCCTTCGCCCACGCCAAATCCGAACCCCGCCTTGGGAAATGCCGTGGTGGTGCAGAAATCCGGCGCGCCCGAGGAGGAGCCCGCTCCCACGCCCGCCCCGGAGCAGCACCGGAGCTGGTGGTGGCCGTTTGGACACTCTGAGCCGCGTTATAAATATCTGACGCGCTCGGTGCGGGACGCCATCGACAATGCTCATGTGGCCCGCCACCGCTGGCGTTACATCGTGGTGCATAACTCCGGCACGCGGCAGGGGAACGCAAAAGCCTTCGACTATTACCACCGGCACGTCCGCAAGATGCCCAATGGGCTGGCCTACCATTTTGTGATCGGCAATGGGACTTCCTCGGGCGATGGGGCCATCGAGATCGGCCCGCGCTGGACCAGCCAGATTAACGGCGGGCATGTCCACTCCGATTATCTCAACAGCATTGCGCTCGGCATCTGTCTGGTGGGCGATTACAATAAGGAAAAGCCGACGCGCCAGCAATGCGAGGCGCTGGAGGAATTGATCCAGTATCTGCGCAAACGGGTCGGCAAAACCGATCACCAACTTGCCATTGTGAAACCGCATCGCGACATCAACCCTCCCCGGTGGCCGACCGATTGCCCCGGCGACCGGTTTCCTTACAACTGGCTGCACTCGCATTTCGATTAAATTGAAAATTCGAATCAGGAAACCAGGAAACCAGGAAGGGAAAGTGACGGAAAGCAGATGGCAAACCGGTTTTATTTGCGTCGCATGCGCGAGGCAGGCCTCCAATGCAAAGAAAATGCCAGTGGTGCATTTCGCCGCCATTCCCGAAGGATGTTCGGCGCTCCCACTGGCAATGAAACTATCGCTCTTTCGGCCCGCGATGTCAACCGCCTTTCGGAGATCGCGGCCATCGCCGACGACACGGCTTTTCAGGAGGCGCTCCAGGCGCGGCGGCCTGGTCAACGACCCCGCCTTTCATCAATTCTCGCCCTTGTGTTATAAATTCGAAGATGCCAACGCTTTTTTTCCTGGCTTCCTGGCTTCCTGATTTTTCTACCCATGACAACACCACTCAAAGTCGGCATCACCGGCGCGTCCGGGTTTGTGGGGCAGGCGATGGTCGAGGCGCTCGGGCAGGCCGGGCACACTTGCATCGCCTTTAGCCGTTCCCCGGAACGCGGGGTAAAGGGTTGCGTCGAAACGCGCCGGTTTGTTTGCGGGGAACTGCCCAATGTCGCAGGGCTCGATGCCGTGGTGCATTTGGCAGGGGAATCGATCATGGGTCTGCCAACGGAAAAAAAGTTGCGCGCCATTCTGGAGAGCCGCCGCGAGGGGACCCGGGTTCTTGTGGATGCCCTTCTCGCCGCCGGACCGCGTGGGCCGAGGACACTCCTCAGCGCTTCGGCGGTTGGCTATTATGGAAATATCGGAGAGCAGATCGCCGACGAGAGTTCGCCTGCGGGATCGGGATTTCTGGCCACGGTGACCCAGGCTTGGGAAGCGGAAGCGCGCCGGGCGGAGGCGGGCGGGGTGCGGGTGGCGATTCTGCGGTTTGGCGTGGTGTTGGGGGAGGGGGGAGGGATGTTAAAAGCGCTGAAACCGGTGTTCCGGCTTGGATTGGGGGCGACCTTGGGGAACGGACGGCAATGGGTTTCCTGGGTGGACGTGCGGGACGTGGCTCGGCTGGCGGTCTTTGTGTTGGAAAACCCGCAAGCGCGCGGGGTGTTTAACGCCACTTCGCCGGTGCCGTTGCGCAACAGCGATTTCACTTGGGCGGTGGCTCGCCGTTTCCAGCGTCGCGCGGTATTTCGCGCGCCCGCATGGCTGCTGAAGCAGGTCTTCGGGCCGCTCTCGGGGATGTTTTTGGACAGCCAGCGCGTGCTGCCCCGGCGGGTGGAGGAACTCGGATTCCAGTTCGAGCATCGCGGGGTGTGGGAAAAACCGTGAGCGGTTCGGCGGGACGTCGAAATGGCTCCGCCGCCGATTTGCGCGGCTTCGAATCAGCCCCCGTGGAGCTCAAGTTCCCGAAAACTGGGTTGACGCTGGGCCGAAAACCCGGCTAGGTTTAGCGCTTCTAATTTAACCAACCACCTTATTTACACTTCTATGGCAAAGTTTGGCATTAATGGATTCGGGCGCATCGGTCGTAACGTTCTGCGCGCGATGACTCCCGCTCAGGTCGAAAACGTCGTCGCAATCAACGACCTCACCGACACAAAAACGCTCGCACAGCTCCTGAAATGGGACTCCGTGCACGGCAAATTCGACGGCACGATCGGCTACGACGAGGAATACCTCATCGTGCGCGGCCACAAGATCAAGATCCTCAAGGAACGCGATCCGGCCAAGCTCCCCTGGGCACAGCTCGGCGTGGAAGTTGTCCTCGAATCCACCGGCTTCTTCACCTCGCGCGACAAAGCGGCCCTCCACATCCAGGGCGGCGCCAAGCGCGTGCTCATCAGCGCCCCGGCCAAAGGTCCCGACGCCACGATCGTCATGGGCGTCAATGACGGCATCTATGATGCGTCCAAGCACTTCATCGTCTCCAACGCAAGCTGCACGACGAACTGCCTGGCCCCGATGGTCAAGGTCCTCAACGACACCTTCGGCTTGGAATCCGGCTTCATGAGCACGATCCACAGCTACACGAACGACCAGCGCATCCTCGATCTTCCCCATGAAGACCTGCGCCGCGCCCGTTCCGCCGCGATCAACATCGTGCCTTCCAGCACCGGTGCCGCCAAGGCGATCGGCGAAGTGCTTCCCGAACTCAACGGCAAGCTCCAGGGCGGCGCGTTCCGCGTTCCGACTCCGGACGGTTCCGTGACCGACTTCACCGCGATCCTCAGCAAACCCGCCACCGTCGAAGCCATCAACGCCGCAATGAAAGCCGCTGCTGAAGGCGCGATGAAAGGCGTGCTCGAATACAGCGACGAACCGCTGGTGCTCCAGGACATCGTGGGCAACCCGAGCTCCTGCATCTTCGACAGCGGCCTGACCATGGTCAACGGCGGCACGTTCGTGAAGATCGTGGGCTGGTATGACAACGAATGGGGTTATTCCAACCGTTGCGTCCAGATGCTTGAGATGCTCGCCAAGTAATTATAGGACACATGGGTCCTATACGTCTCATTTAACAACGGCACGCCGATTGCCGGAGTTTGTGAAGAAATTCACAACTCGAAAAACTTCCCGGCCGGGGTTCGGCGACCCCGGTCGGATTTTTACCTCACTCTTATTATGGCCAAGCTTTCCGTTCGCGATATTGATGTTCAGGGCAAGCGCGTGCTCGTCCGCGTCGATTTCAACGTTCCCACCGAAGAGGTGGATGGCGCACAGCGCATCACCGACGACACCCGCATCGTCGAGAGTCTTCCCACGATCAACGCCCTGCGCGAAAAAGGGGCGAAGGTGATCCTGATGGCTCACTTCGGGCGTCCCAAGGGCAAGCCGAACCCGAAATACTCGCTGGCCATTGTCGCCGAGCGGCTCTCCAAGCTCATCAATGCCCCCGTGGCGTTTGCGACCGACACCGTGGGCGAATCCGCCAAAGCCGTCGTCGCCAAACTGCAACCGGGGGAGGTCGCCCTGCTCGAAAACGTCCGCTTTTCTGAAAAGGAAGAAGCGAACGATCCCGAATTTGCCAAGCAACTCGCGGCCTTGGGCGATCTCTATGTGAACGACGCCTTCGGCGCCGCGCATCGCGCCCACGCCTCCACGGCTGGCGTCGCCGCCTTCCTGCCCGTCGCAGCGCAAGGCCTCCTGATGGAAAAAGAATTGAAATACCTCGTGGACGAACTCGCCACGCCGACCCGCCCGTTTGTGGTCATCCTCGGCGGTTCCAAAGTCTCCTCGAAGATCACCGTGATCAAATCGCTCATGGAAAAGGCCGACACGATCCTCATCGGCGGCGCGATGGCTTACACCTTCTACCTCGCCCTCGGCTATCCGGTGGGCAAGAGTATGGTTGAGGCCGATAAGGTCGATCTCGCCAAAGAAATCCTCGATTTCGCCAAGGTCAAAGGCGTGAAGTTCCTCCTCCCGGTCGATTCGATTGAGACGCAGGACAGCTTCCCGTTCAAGGCCGGGCTACCCACACAGGTCTCCGCGCTCAACTCCGTCAGCGAAGGCTGGGCGGGCGTCGATATCGGGCCGGAAACAATCAAACAATACTGCGCGGAGATCGCCAGCGCGGGCACCGTCCTCTGGAACGGCCCGGTGGGCGTATTTGAAGTGGACGCATTCGCCAACGGCACCAAAGTCGTGGGCGAAGCGGTGGCAAACTCGAACGCCAAATCCATTGTGGGCGGAGGCGACTCTGTTACAGCGGTCAAGCAGTTCGGCCTGGCCGATAAAATGACCTTCATCTCGACCGGCGGCGGTGCAAGCCTCGAATTATTGGAGGGCCGCGAGTTGCCCGGCGTAGCGGCGCTCACCAACAAGTAGTTTTTATTAGAAAACCCCATGCGTAAAAAGATCATTGCAGCCAATTGGAAAATGAACATGACGGTCGGCGAAGCCGAAGCGTTCCTCGACACCTTTCTGCTCGAACTGGGCGACGAAAGCGGAGTCGATGTCGTCATTGTTCCGCCTTTCACCGCGCTGGCCAAAGTGGGCGAGCGCCTCAGCAACTCCTCGACCGTCAAACTCGGCGCGCAGAACATGGCGTTTGAAAAGAGCGGCGCGTTCACCGGCGAGATCAGCGCGGCGATGTTGCGCGATTTGTATGTGCGTTACGTCGTGCTGGGTCACAGCGAGCGGCGCACCCTTTTCGGGGAGACCGATGCGATTGTGAACAAGAAAGTGCGCGCCGCGCACGAAGCCTCTCTCAAGCCGATCCTTTGCGTGGGCGAAACCCTCGCCGAACGGGATGCGGACCGGGTGGAGGAAGTGCTCGAAACACAGCTTCGGGGCAGTCTCGCGGATATGAGTTCCAAGGAAATCGTGGAAACGGTGATTGCGTATGAACCCGTGTGGGCCATCGGCACCGGCCGCGTCGCCACGCCCGAACAGGCGCAGGCGGCTCACGCTTTTATCCGCAAAACCATTGCGATGATCGCGGACCAGGCTGTGGCCGACAAGGTGCGCATCCAATACGGCGGCAGCGTGAAGCCGGACAACGCCAAAACGCTCCTGGGTCAGCCCGATATTGACGGCGCGCTCGTGGGCGGCGCAAGCCTCGACCCGCGCGCGTTTGTGGAGATCGTCAAAGCCGGAGCGAGCATCGAGGCATAATCGCAACAGCAAATTTGAGCCGCGCTTTCCGAATGGGAGGCGCGGCTTTTTTTCACACGGAGACACAGAGACACAGAGGATATAGGGAAGGCCTTTCTCTGTGCCTCCGTGTCTCTGTGAGATTTCTTGTCTTACATTGCAGAATCACGCAGCGCCGTAGCGCGTTCGATTATCTGCGCAATGCCACTCCTTTTTTATCACACGGAGACACAGAGACACAGAGGATACAGGGAGACCTTTCTCTGTGCCTCCGTGTCTCTGTGAGATTTCTTGTCTTACGACGCAGAATGACGCAGCGTCGTAGCGCGTTCGATTATCTGCGCAATGCCACTCCTTTTTTATCACACGGAGACA
>CAIYQA010000391.1 GCA_903928175.1 uncultured Spartobacteria bacterium
GATTTACAAGCAGATCGATGCCTTGGAAAAATCGTCTTTTGAAATGAAGCAATACCGCCAATACCGGGATCTCTTCGCTTGGTTCCTCGCTGCAGGAGCTGGCTTGCTCCTGGTGCAGACGCTGCTTTCGCAAACCATCTGGAGGAGGCTGCCGTGAACGCCTTTCTTTCCCATCCGCTCACCTGGGGCGCGCCGTTGTGGTTGTGGGCGCTGGCGATTTTGCCTTTCCTGGTCGCGCTCTTCGCCTGGGCAGAGCACCGCAGAATCCAACTGTTGCAACGGCTGGTGGCCCCCCGCCTGCAACCGCTGCTCGCGGGCAACCTGAGCCTCGGGAAACGGCGTTTGCATTTCGCGCTTATCCTCGGTGCGCTCGCCTGTTTCCTTGTCGCGCTGGCCCAGCCGCGCTATGGCTACATTAGCGAAGAAGCAAAACGCAAAGGCCGCGACGTGTTGATCGCCGTGGACACTTCCCGCTCCATGCTGTCCAACGATGTGCTGCCCAACCGGCTGGAACGCGCGAAATTCGCCGCTCAGGACCTCATCAATGCGCTGGAAGGCGACCGGCTGGGACTCATCGCGTTCGCCGGGTCCGCATTCCTGCAAGCGCCGCTTACGGTCGATTACACCGCCGTCTTTTCCGCCCTCAACGAACTCGACACGCAGATCATTCCACTCGGAGGCACGAACATTGCCGAGGCAATCCGCACGGCCACAGAAGCCTTCGGCAAAGGCGAGAGCGAAAGCCGCTGCCTGGTGCTCTTCACCGACGGCGAAGACCTCGGGGTGGACGCAATGGAAGCCGCACGCAAAGCGGCGGGAACCGTGCGCATTTTCACCGTCGGTGTCGGCTCTCCGGATGGGTCGCTCATTCCCGTTCCCGGCGAAAATGGCGGCACCCAATTCGTCAAAGGGCCGGACGGTCAGTTTGTGAAATCGCGCCTGGACGAAAAAATGTTGGCGGGTATCGCAGAAGCGACGGGCGGATTTTACACGCGACTGCAAAACGGCCCCACCGACATGCATCGGCTGGTAGCGGAAGGGCTTGGCAGGATGAAGGAGGAAGAGATCGACGCCAAGATGTCCCGCCGCCCCATCGAACGTTATCAATGGCCGCTCGGCCTGGGCATTGCATTGCTGATGGTTTCGGTTTTGATCAACGAACGCCGCCGCAAATCGCTGAATGGCGCGCGGGCATTGAGCCTGGTCCTTGCGCTGGGAACTTTGCTTTCACATCCGACCTGCGCAGCCACGAGCGAAGAACTTTACAAGCAAGGGCACTTCGACGAGGCGCGGCAACAGTATGAACAAGCGCTCAAGAAGCGGCCCGGTCTGCCGGCCCTGGAGTTCGATAAAGGGGCAACCGATTATGCCTTGGGTGATCTTGACGCCGCGGCTGTCGCTTTCGGCAAAGCGCTCGCCGCGACCGACCCAAAGCTGCGGTCCAAAGTGGAGCAGAACCTTGGCACTACCTTGCTCAAGCGCGCGCTGGGTTGTGATGAGTCCAAGCAAGAGAAGGAGCGCGAGGCGGATCTCAAAAATTCGGTGCAGCACCTTGAGGAAGCGCTCAAATTGGAAGCGGAAAACCAAGCCGCAAAAGCAAATCTAGATATTGCCAAACACGAACTTGCCAAACCCAAGCCCACGCCTCCACCGAGCAACAAAGATCAAAAACAGGACGACACAAAGGACAAGAACAAAGACGACAAGGACCAGCAATCCAAAGACCAACAATCCAAGGACCAACAATCCAAAGACCAGCAATCCAA
>CAIYQA010000392.1 GCA_903928175.1 uncultured Spartobacteria bacterium
AGGGGTGCAGGGGTGCAGGGGTGCAGGGGTGCAGGGGTGCAGGGGTGCAGGGGTGCAGGGGTGCAGGGGGCTGCTCTCAAGGGCTGCTCTCATTAACACCGGGCTTTAGCCCGGTGAGTTCAGCCCGAGACGCGACCAGCCGTTTTAACGGCTTCCTGTATTTTTCCTGTTTTCCTGGCTTCCTGATTTTCTTTTTTTCAGAAACTTGCCGCTTGATGGGGGAAGGCCCCTCCGGTACAGGTTAGGCAAATGGCTGAAGTCCAACCCACTACTGTTTCCGGCGAGATGACGCTGCGCTTCATTGAATTCGTGCGCCTGCACTCGCAAAACGCCGCTTTTTGCCTGGGGCTCATCCCCCACCCCCAGACCGGCAAGCCGGAGGCGAACCTCGCCCTCGCGCGGATGCTGATCGATCAACTCGCGGCGATCGCTTTTAAAACCAAAGGCAATCTCACTTCGGACGAGGAAACCGTCATCAACAACGCGCTCTCCCACCTGCAAATGGCCTACGTGGAGGCTCAAAAAAACGCGCAAAAACCCGCCGGTGAAGCGGCTCCCTAAAGCAACCATGACGGCAAAGTCTCTCAAAATTGGCGCGCTCACCCTCGGCGGACGCAAACCGGTGTTCATCCTCGGCCCGTGTGTCATGGAATCCGAGGCGTTTACGCGCCGGATGGGCAAAAAACTGAAGGCCATCTGCGACGACCTCGGGGCGCAATTCATTTTCAAGGCCTCGTATGACAAGGCCAACCGCACTTCGGTCGATTCCTTCCGGGGGATGGCGGTGCGCGAAGGGTACGAACTGCTTGCCTCCATCGGAGCCGATCTCGGCGTGCCGGTGACGACGGATGTCCATTCGCCCCAGGATGCGGAAATCGCCGGGGAATGGATCGACGTGCTGCAAATTCCCGCGTTTCTCTGCCGCCAGACCGACCTGCTGCGGGCCGCCGCCGGGACGGGCCGCGTGGTGAACGTAAAAAAAGGACAGTTCCTTGCCCCCTGGGACATGAAAAATGTCGCCACAAAGCTCGAACGCTTCGGATGCAAACGGTTTTTTTTCACCGAACGCGGGGTCACTTTTGGCTATAATAACCTTGTGGCCGACATGCGTTCGTTGTATTGGTTAAGAGAAGGCGGTTACTTGGTCATGTTTGACGCAACTCACTCCGTGCAGCGCCCCGGCGGCGCGGGAGACAAGACGGGCGGCGATGGCATTCTCGCCCCGGTTCTTGCGAGGGCGGCGGTGGCCGCAGGGTGTGATGGAGTTTTTATCGAAACCCACGAAAATCCCGCCAAAGCCCTTTCCGATGGGCCCAACCAAATCCCGCTGGCGAAACTGCCCGCGTTGTTAAAAAAATTGCAAGCGATCCATGAATTGGCGCGTTAACCCGATGGCCCGGCATTCTCTCAGACCCCGCAGAGCGTTGAGCGCCGCGTTGGCTTTTTGTGTGTTTGCCCTGGGCAGCGCCCCAATGGAGGTCCAGGCCAAAAAACACAAGGCCAGCCCCACGCCGACTCCCACTCCGTCACCCGACGGCAAGAAAGCCTTCGACGTGCCGATCCCAATCAACCACGATGCAAAGGGGGTTCGCATTCCCATTTACACCCCCGACGGCACGCTCCAGATGATGTTCGAGAGCGAAATCGCCTTCCGGGTCGATGCCCAACAACTCCGTCTCACCCAGCTCAAGATCGAGACTTACGACGAGTCGGGCAAACCGGAAATGACCATCGAAATGCCGAATTCGATGTTTGACTTGAATACGCGGGTCTTTTCCAGTGAGGACCCCGTGACCATCCGGCGCACCGACTTTGAGGTGACGGGCGCCCACATGACTTTTGACACGCAAACGCGGCTGGGAAAATTCGTTGGCCCAGTCCGCATGCTGGTCTTTAACCTTGGCGAGGAGAAGAGTGCTCCGCATGATTAAACTGAAAATACAAACCCTGCCCCTTGTGGCTCTTATGTCCCTGCTCGCTTCCCATGTGTGGGCCGCGAGCGATTTCCGCGTCACCCCGGAAACGGGA
>CAIYQA010000393.1 GCA_903928175.1 uncultured Spartobacteria bacterium
AAGGAACTGCGCATTGCCCAGGCAGAGTCGGCACGGACGGAAAAGCTCGCCTCGGTAGGCTTGCTTGCGGCCGGAATCGCGCACGAATTGAACAATCCCCTGACCGGGGTCCTCACTTTTTCGCACCTCCTCCGGAAGAAGATGCCGGAGGGCAGCCAGGATGCCGAAGACCTGGATCTGGTGATTCGGGAAACGAAGCGGTGCGCCGCGATCATCCGGCGGCTGCTCGATTTTGCCCGCGAGAAGCCCCCGGAGAAGAAGTTTGCCGATATCAACAAGATCATCGAAAACACCGAACGCATCGTTGTGCAAGCGGCTTCCGTTCGCGACGTGACGATCACCATGGACCTGGACCCGGCGCTGCCGCCGGTATGGGGCGACGCCGACCTGATCGAGCAGGTGATCATGAATATGTTGGTCAACGCCCAGCACGCTATTGAGGGGGCGGGCAATATCACCGTCCGAAGCCGCCGCGTGGACAAGACGCAGGGCGCTGAACTGGGGTGCGAATCCGTGCCCATGGTGGAGATCGCGATCATCGACAGCGGCTGTGGAATTTCCCAGGAAAACCTTCAGCGGATTTTCGATCCCTTTTTCACGACCAAGGAGGTCGGCAAGGGAACGGGGCTGGGCTTGTCTGTCAGCCACGGGATCGTCAAGGCCCACGGAGGCACGATCGAAGTGGACAGCACGGTGGGGGAGGGCTCGACCTTCCGCGTTTACCTGCCCTTGACTCCGCCTGATGAAATTGCAAGTCATGAATCCGGGAGCAAGCCATGAACGCCAGGATACTGGTCGTTGACGACGAAGAAATCGTCGTCAAAAGTTGTCTCCGCATTCTCGACGCCGCCTACCAGGTTGAAGCTGCCTACAGCGGCCGGGAGGCCTTGCGGAAGATTGAGGAGAACCACTACGACGTACTTATCCTGGACATCATGATGCCCCAGATGGATGGGCTGGAAGTTCTCCAGCGGGTAAAGGAGGCCCACCCCGACATAGACGTCATCATGGTGACAGGCCTTTCCCAGATCGAAACGGCCGTGCGTTCAATGAAGTTGGGGGCCTTCGACTACCTGCCCAAACCTTTTGATCCGGATCAGCTCATCATCGTCGTGGAACGCGCATTGGAAAGGCGCCGCCTGCTTGAGGAAAACCTCAATCTCAGAAACGAACTCAGCTCCCGTTACCGCTTCGAGAACATTATCGGCTCCGGCGCGGCCATGCAGAATGTCTACCGCCTGGTTGCACAATGCGCCCCGACCAACAGCACCGTCCTGATCACGGGAGAGAGCGGCACGGGCAAGGAGTTGATCGCCCGCGCGATTCATTTCAACAGCCTGCGCAAGGACCGGCCCTTCGTCGCAGTCGACTGCAACTCGCTCTCTGAAACCATCCTGGAGAGCGAACTGTTCGGGCATCTGAAAGGCTCTTTCACCGGCGCTTTGGCCAACAAGAGGGGGATGTTCGAAGTCGCCGACGGAGGAACGCTTTTTCTGGACGAGGTATCGAATATTTCCCTGTCTACGCAGGCCAAGCTTCTCCGGGTCGTACAGGAGCGAGAATTCAGGGCAGTGGGCGATACCCGGACTCAGAGCACCAACATAAGGCTGATCGCCGCAACCAACAAGGATCTCAAGGAGATGGTGGCTGCGGGAACTTTCCGCGAGGATCTTTTCTATCGCATCAACATCTTCCCGATCCAGTTGCCTCCCCTGCGGGAACGACGCGACGATATCCCCGCCCTTGCCTGTCATTTCCTCAAGCGCTTCAGCAAGGAACTGGGAAAGGATGTCAGCGAGTTTTCCGAAGGCGCACTCTCCTCTCTGGTGAACTACGGTTGGCCTGGAAATGTTCGTGAGTTGGAAAATGCCGTGCATCGCGCGGTGATCCTCGCCAGCGAAAAAGTCATACGCCAAGCGCACCTGACGAATATCATCGACCTGACGCCACGGCTCGATCTGGAGGTGCCGAGAACCGGCGACGAGTTGAAGCGGATAAAGAAAGTGGCACGGGAGAAGTCGGTCGAGAACATCGAGAAGCAGTTCCTCCTCGAGGCCCTCAAGAGGAATGCCTGGAACGTCACCAATAGCGCCGCGGAGACCGGCATGCTGCGCGCCAATTTTCA
>CAIYQA010000394.1 GCA_903928175.1 uncultured Spartobacteria bacterium
GGCCGCACCATCCAACCGTGCAAAGCAATAGTGCGGGCCTACAGCCCTCTTTCCTTCTTCGCGGTAAGTCCTTGGGCGTTGCCCAAGGCTGGTATAGCTAGCGCCGTTGGCGCTCAGGCAAACCACTTTTAATCACGCCCGGCTCAGGACGAGCAGTAGAAAATGATTTGACAAATAAATATTTCTATATACGGAATTCTTTTCTATATATGGAAAAACAAACAACCCAACCAACTCAAGAGTCCCCGCACAATGTACCCAATCTAGAGCGTGGAATGTTGATCCTGGAATTGCTTAGCAAGCATCCCGGCGGGCTCGGACTGGTCGAAATCGCCCGTGCCCTCTCCATTCCTAACAATAGCGTATTCCGTATTGCCTCGACGCTCACAGAGATGGGGTACTTGTACCGCTCCGAGAATAACCGTCGTTTTATTTTAACTCGCAAGTTGCTGGGGATCGGCTATGCCGCAGTGTCACAGCAGAACATCGTGGCCGCCTCAATGGAGATGCTCAAGCAATTGCGTGACTCAGTGAAAGAGACCGTTGCGCTGGGAACCTTGCTGCCGCAGGAAGCCCGTTTGGTTGTCCTGGCGCAGGTGAGAAGTTCCCATGCTTTTGGCTACCACCTTGAGGATGGAATGCGTGCGGAACTCCATTGCACCGCCCCAGGAAAGGCGATCCTGGCTTTTTTACCCGAGTTAGAACTTTCCGACGTGATGGCGCGAGTGTCGTTTACCCGGTACAATAAACAGACCATTACCAACCCCAAACATTTGCTCAAAGAACTTGCCGAGATCCGACAAACGGGTGTCGCCTTTGACCGTCAGGAAGCCATCGACGGCTGCCACTGCGCGGCGGCCCCGATTTTAGACGCCCACGGCTATCCGCTTGCTACGATTTGGGCCACCGGTCCGTCCAACCGCTTGACGGCTAAAGACTTTCCAGGCGTGGGTGAAATCGTGAAGAGCGCAGCTCTGGGAATCGCGGAACGACTGAGTATCCAGATTTAGCTGCTCGCTCTCTTTCTTTTCTACAGAACCTCCCCATGAATAAAAACAAAACTCTCGGACTCCTCTGCTTTTTTGTATTTGGCCATGGCCTACTTCAAGCCGCAGAGACAGGCATGCACCCCCCATTGCTTTTGGCGAGCTATACCAACCATGCAGCTTACATGGTTGACTCCAACGACAAGGTGGTTTGGAAAACCGATCTTCCCGGCTTCTGCCAGGATGCGTGGTTGCTTGATGATGGGAATGTGCTGGTATCCGGCGGCAATATTGTCAAGGTCGTACGCTCGGACAAATCTGTGGTGTGGCAATACACCGGGCCTGTCGGGCAGTCCATCGAGATTCACAACTGCCAGCCGCTTCCCGACGGCGGAGTGGTTTTCGGAGAAGGGGGAATGTCGCGGATTCTGGAGTTGGACAAGAACGGCAAGCAGGTCAAAGAGGTCAAGCTTCCGCTCAAGGGCACCGCCCATAACCAAATGCGGCAGGTGCGTAAATTGGGCAATGGGAATTACCTGGTCTGCGCCATGGGGGAGAACAACCTCTACGAGTTCGACCCGGAGGGAAAGATCGTGCGATTGCTTGAGGGAAAAGAGATGAAAAAGCAGGGGCTGAGCTGGTGCTGCCTGCACAGCGCCGACCAGCTCGCAAACGGCAACCTGCTCGTGGGGGGCGGTTACAACTCCTCTCTGGCCGAGATCGATCCGTCGGGCAAGGTGGTATGGAATCTAACGAAAGAAGACGTGCCAGAGATGGGGTTTAACTATGCAGCCGGGAGCCAGCGTCTTCCTAATGGAACGACCGTGCTCGCCGCCTACCATGGCGGGGTGCCCGTCTTTGCGGTTTCGCAGGACAAAAAGGTGCTCTGGACGTGCAGGAACCCGGAGATAGGAAAACCGTCGCATGTGAAGGTGTTGAGCGAAAAGCAGATGGCTGCATTCCTGGAAGCGGCCAATCGATCGGCGGTTTCAAAATAACAAAGCGAATAACCGGCGGATTTCAAAACGAACGATGAAACACTATATCGAAAACAAAACGATCATCATCACCGGCGGCTCCAGCGGGTTTGGCATGGAAGCGGCCCGGATGCTGCTTGAGATGGGAGGCCGGGTGGTGGTCACGGGGCGCAACCTGGAAAAACTCCAACGGGCGGAAGCGGCACTCGGAGCGGGCGAAAATCTGCTCGCCGTGCAAGCCGACGCCACATCCACCGAAGACTGGAAGCGGTTAATGGACGCCACCCTCAAACGCTTTGCCAAGCTCGATGTCCTCATCAATAACCATGGGGAGGGCGGAAAAATCGCACCGGTGGAGGAGATGGAGGATTCGGATATTGAGCAAACATTATCCGTGAATCTCGCTTCCGTCGCCAAGGGTTGCCGGGAAGCCATCAAAGTGATGAAACCCAATGGGCGCGGCCATATTGTCAACGTCTCCAGTGCCTGCGCTCACCACTCCTGGCCCAACTGGTCGGTTTATACGGCCGCAAAAGCCGGGCTGGTAGGGTTGACGCGTTGCATCCATCTAGAAATGGCTCAGTGGGGAGGCAAAGCCACCACCTTCATCCCCGGCGCCGCCAGGACAGGCTTCTGCGATGCCTCGGGAATTGACGGGACATGGATGGAAGGTTTTCCAGGCGCGGAAGAATTTGCGCGCACACTGGTTCATTGCGTGGATGTGCCGGAGAACAGCTTCATTGAAGAAGTGTCGGTTTGGGGCACCAAGCAGGTCAAAGAATCACTGAACCCGTTCTGATTGGAGAACGACAAAATGAGAAACCTGAATAACCAGCAACCGAATTCGTCCAATCGCGAATGTTTGCAGGAAAAGCTAACAAGAAAAAGAGCCTGATGAAAAAGAGCCTGATAATAACAACTGCCGCGCTCTGCGTGGGGAACTGGCGGCGGAGAATTTCCACCAACTTCCGACCCATTCTCGTCGGCATGGCTTTGGCCTGTGTCGCCGTTCTAGGCGCGCCGCGGATGGCATCGGCGCTCACGCACGCATGGTATCCTCTGTCCCTGAGGCAGTGCTATTTTTACAATCAAGGGAATATAAAATGAAAATCCAATTTCTTCTTGTCACCCTCTTCATTGCGGCCTGGTCTGTATCGGGTTCGGAAAAAGAATCGCTCGCGTTTAGCCGGATCGAATGCGGTCCAATCAAGGGCGGTGAACCTGCCCGCGTCATCACTATGCCCATCGCGGGTTCGAAAACCATGATCCTCGATGCGCACGGATGGGGGGGGGCGGTGTGGGGTGAACCCTTTCTGATTCTGCGCGACGGTACGAAGATGGCCCTCTCCAAGTGCAAACCGGCCAGCGCGAGAGTCAGAGCCTTTCAGGTATATGTCGACAAGGGTGCGGATCAAAAACCGCTGCAAATCGCCGGCAGAACTCTAACCAGCGGTCTCTTTGCCTTTGCCGACAGTCGGCTGGTCTTCGAAGTGCCGTCGGATGCCGTTGGGTTTGAATCTCTGGTCGGAATCAATCACGACGGGGGCGTCGGGCAACAAGCGGCCTTCAGGGTGCAGACGCTGCCGTTTGGCCCTGACGATTATCAGCGTTTTGAGATTGCGCAGCAGGAATTGACGGAAACAGTTCTGACGAATTTCGGGAAGTCCCTGGCGGCCCTCTGCCGGGTCAAACCCGAAAGGGCGGCAATTTATCGGCAATACGAGGCGGACATAGCGTCAGTTCGTGCGCGCTTGGGCGCCATCCAGGCCGGCTTGGAGGTCTATGACTTCACGATCCTGGCGGAAGCCGAGGCGTTCATCGGGGTGAAACGCCAGGCCCTCTGCTCGCTGCTGGACAAGCCGCTGCTCTTCGCCCGGCACCCGCTCTACAACAGCACTCATATCTACGACACCTATCTTACTTGGCATCCTGGAGGTGGAATTTATGTGCTCGAGAATCCCTCGGATCCCCTGCCGAAGCAACGGGTCCGGGCGGTAATTGATCCTACAACGGCGGAAACCCTCGGCGAAGGAGTCTACCGCGATCCGGATCTCTCCTCGGATGGCAAACGCGTTCTCTTCGCCTTTAAGGGCAAGGAAGACGGCGATACCAGCCTCTATGAAATCGGCATTGATGGAAAAGACCTGCGCCGGATCACCAATCCGGGGGCTGACTGCGCTTGCAAGAAAGCCCCGTCCGGTGTCGTGGGCATGGGACAACATGACGTCAACCCCTGCTACCTTCCCGACGACCGGATCATCTTCAATAGCACTCGCTCCGGCGGGCTGGTGATGTGCTTCAACAGCCGTTTTGCCATCCTGCACACCTGCAACGCCGACGGGAGCGATCTCAAATGTCTTTCCGTCAATAACGCGGCCGAGTTTGATCCGTGCGTCCTGCCCGACGGCCGGATTCTCTACGGACGTTGGGAATACATCGACAAGACGGCTTTCTACATACAAAGCCTCTGGACGGTCAAGCCTGACGGCAGTCATGAAACCGCATATTTCGCGAACAATCTGGCCCAACCCACTTCCTTTTTGCAGGCGCGGCCCGTGCCTGGCAGTGAGCTGATTGTTGCCACGCTCTCCGGGCATAACGGCCAACCGGTCGGCGCCATTGCCATGATCGATCTGCGGATGGGAAAAAATTCCCTGGCCGCCATTGCTAATTTCACCACTGAATACCCGATCGAAGGCGGGGTGCAGGAAGGCCCGTGCGATCCTTGGCCGCTCGATCGGGACTTCGTATTAATCGCCAACAACCAACCGAGCGGCGGGATCTGCGGGGCGATCCAATTGATCGATCGGTTTGGCACCCGCGCCGTGGTCTACCGCGATGCCCACATTTCCTGCTATGCTCCGCGACCGGTCGCCGCGCGCCCTCGCCCCCCGGTGCTGCCATCGTTGATTCAGCCCGGCCAACCCGCCAGATTCCTGGTGAATGACATTTACCAAGGCATGCCCGGCATCGAGCACGGCAGGGTGAAAAAACTACGCATCATTGAAACCACAACCCGAGTAAGCGGTCGGCCACCCGGCGGTCGCTGGTGGAACCAGGCCTTTCTGGTCAGTTGGCAAGGCTCTTACGATGTCAAGAACGTCATTGGCGTCGTTCCGGTCGAGAGCGACGGTTCCGCCTATTTCGAGGCGCCGCCGGGCAAGGCGCTCTATTTTCAGGCTTTGGACGGTGATGGCCGAATGGTGCAAAGCCAGCGCACCTTTGTCCAAGCGGTCGAGGGGATCACGCGCTCTTGCACCGGTTGCCACAATAAAGAAGACAACCAGGCGCCAGCCAACCGGAGGCTGCAACTGGCGGCATTGCAAAAGCCACCTGCGAAGATTGAGCCCGAATCCTGGGGAGCGGGCTATCTGGATTATGCGAAGCGTGTACAGCCGGTGCTGGATCGCAATTGCGTCTCCTGCCATGGGGGCCAGGAGGGCATAGAAGCAGGCCTCGACTTAAGCGGCGGCTGGACCTGGGCATTCAACATCAGTTACGAGACGCTGCTCAAAAACGCCCTCACAGGTTTTCTTAACTGCGACAACATTGCGATCCGCACGACGGAAATCCTTCCTCCTCTCACCCATGGCTCAGGCCAAGCCCCTCTGGCATCGCTCCTGTTGAGCGGCCACAAGGGAAGGATCGCAAAAATGTCCCGCCAGGAGATCGATCTGCTTTTGGCATGGATGGATCTCAACAGTGGGTATTACGGGAACTGGGATTACACCCCCAACGCCACTTGTAATCCGATGCTGAAGATCGGTGATTCGCTAACGCGCGAGATGGAGAAAGCCGGTTGCCTGCGCTGTCATTCGAAAGAAATTGGCAACGACTGGGTCAACTTGCGCGAGCCGACGAAGAGTCGCTTGCTGCGCGCCCCAATGGCCCCCGGCCAGTCACTCGGTCTGGGGTGGTGTCGCGAACGGAAAGCCGCCCCGCCTGATTACCCTCTGATTATTAGCGGGATGGTCAAGCCGCCGGATGTCTTCACCCCCAAACGCCAGCCTTCGCGGGACACGGCGGGAATGCCGGTGGTGAGTTTTGCCGACACCAACGCACCCTTTTACCAGGCCATGTTGTCGATCATCACACAAGCAAGGGACGAAGCGCTGCATGCCCCGAGAGTGGATATGCCCGGAGCTCAGATCGTGCCAGGCGCTTGTCGGGAGCTGCCGCCCCTCACCCCGCCGATGATTATGCCACACCAAACAAAGCGGACGGGGTCAAAACTTGAAAATTGACGGCATGTTTCAAGCTCTGACTCCCACCTTCATCCCCGGCGCCGCCAGGACAGGTTTCTGCGATGCCTCGGGAATCGACAGCGCATGGATGGAAGGCTTTCCTGACGCGGAAGAATTTGCGCGCACACTGGTTCATTGCGTGTATGTCCCCGAGAATAACTTCATTGAAAAAGTGTCGGTTTGGGGCACCGAGCAAGTCAAAGAATCACTGAATCCGTTCTGATTGGAGAACGACAAAATGAGAAACCTGAATAACCAGCAACCGAATTCGTCCAATCGCGAATGTTTGCAGGAAAAGCTAACAAGAAAAAGA